>JANMMK010000051.1:0-7040 GCA_031373235.1 bacterium
GTATGACCTGAAGACAACCAAGATGACACTACATCTTTACCCATTGGCCAGTGAGCGAGATATGTCGCTGAAAGCATCACAATCGCAAGGAGTGGCGCAGTAAATCTCACGAATACACCAAGAAGAAGCGACGCGCCTCCAACCACCTCAACCGTCGCAACAAGATACGCCATAAAAGTAGAAAATCCACCAAAAACCGGGGTAAGCCCGCCAACAAGCATACTTATATCTTGAAACTTAGTAATTCCTGCAATCAAAAAAGTAATAGCAGGGACGATCCGGAGAACTAAAAGACCGAGATCTTTATTATGATATATTTTTCTACACATTCCTTTACACATATATTTTATATACTTAACTAGTAATCTATATTGTCAATTATAGCACCAGAAAAAACAAAGACTACATCTTGGATACCGCCCCGATACCAAGAAGCCATAGACCATTTTTTAGAATATTTCTGAAAGCAGTAACGAGCGCAAGTTTGTAAGGAGCATCTGGCTCTTTTGAAACAATCAAACCCTCTGCGTAGAAACTATTAAATGCACCTGAAAGCCTAACGAGATACTCAACAATGCCATGTGAAGACTTTTCGTCCCAACTTCGGAGCACTACCTCTGGAAACATATACAAAACTTTTTCTATGTTATAAGGGATACTTGGTGGGTTATCGAGCGAAACACTGATACCGTCTTTTTCTGCCTTAGCGAGTAATGCACTCGCACGAACAAACGCATACTGTAAGTAAGGACCTGAGTCACCTTCGAAAGAAAGAATTTTTTCTTTATCGAAAATAATATCCCGACCAATTGATTGGTGAAGAATACTGTACTTAATAGCTCCAATCGCTACCTTAGTTGCAATATCTTTTTTAAGAGAATCTTCTATCTCTCTACCTTCCATTTTTATTAAAACATCTGCTTCAGTGTCTTCAATTAGAGATTCACCAGTGACAACATTACCCTTTCTTGAACTCATTTTTCCATCAGCAAAACGAAGCATACCGTGTCCAACAAAAGAAGTTCTCTCGCCATTTTTTTGATCAATAAGAGACATCGCTTTAAGGACAACCTTAAAATATTCTTTGATTTCATTTGCTGAAGTAATGATACAAAAATCAAACTGATGACGTTTTGCCTTTTCAATAGCATTAGCGAGTTCTTTGGCTTCGTACGTTGGTAGTCCTTCTTTGTTTAAAAATACTCTGGTATGTAAACCATACTTCTCGCCTTTAAAAACAATGGCTCCCTCACTTTCTTCAAATACTTTAGGTGTATATTTTTTCACAATTTCTACTGCTCGAGTAGCTACCTCACTTTCAAAAATATAGTCATCAAAATGAGTGCCGAGTTTTTTGTATATTGTTTCAAAGTAATCTAGACTCCATTTTCTTCCCTTGTCATAGTACACCTGTAAATCAGTATCGGACTTTTCAAAAAGTTTTTTGTTTATTTCCCGAATTTCTGCTTGTACAACAGAATCATCTTCATAGGCATTAACTCCTGAAACATAAGCGTCTCCCATAAACTTTATTTTGTCATCAAAAGAATCAGCGTCCTCAGGGAATGCCAAACGAGCTTTTTTCATCGCCCATATTGTTTTCGCAACATGAAGTCCAATATCTCCTTGGTAACAAATTCGTTTTACTTCTGCACCCTGAAATTCTGCAACACGACTCAGTGATTCTCCGACAGCATTCGCCATGAGATGCCCAATGTGAAATGCCTTAAATGGATTTGGATCTGTATACTCAAATACAGCCTTTTTTCCTTTAAGCACATCTCCCTTCCCAAACTGCTCGTCCTTCAAAATAGACTGGAGAGTTTTTTGAAAAAAAGTTTTTGATAAATAGAAGTTGAGAAAACCTGGGCCAGCAATCTCCACTTTCTCTATCTCTTCCCCTAAATCTTTTTGTATTTCTAAAAGAAGCTCTTCTGCAAAGACACGAGGATTTTTAGCAACCCTCTTTGCATAGACCATCGCTACATTACTTGAGTAATCACCATTTATACTTTCACCAGGGTGCTCTACGGCAAAAGAACACTCTTCGATTCCAAGAGTGGCGAGGGCTTTTTTAATAAGTTGTTCAATTTTATCTTTCAAAGTAAAGCTATTTAAGCACAAGAGAAACTTTTTCCCAAACGAGGTCACTCACCTCTCCAATAGAAAGCAAAACACCTTCTTTCTCACAAATAATAGCGTGCCAAAACTTTTCTCGAAGCAACATATAATCCCCTGCTTCTTTAGAGTTTTTAAGATACTCAAAATCACTATCAGCAACATCTTTTATACTTTCCCTGTTTGATATAAGCTCAACAGAATTTTTGTAAGACACATCAAGATACAAAACCGCGTCAGGTTTTAATACTTGGAGAGTATCGTACTCCATAGCAGAGAGCCAATCCAAAAACTTTTTTCTCTCTCCTTCATCTTTTATTTTTCCTCCTTGGTGGATTTGGTTCGAAGACACATAACGATCTGCAATAACCACCTTCCCTTCGGTAATCCAATTTTTTATTTTTGTGTTTGTCTCAAAACGGTCACAGGCATAAAGTACGGATGCAATCTTCGGATCAAGAGCAATAAAATCTCCATGTTTCCCATCTAAACACTCACGAATGAGTCCACCAAAAATATTTTTTTCGTACTGAGGAAAACGAATAGAAACAGCATCAACACCTTCTCTTTTTAGACGAAGGAGTAATGCTTCTGTTTGCGTTGTTTTTCCACTCCCGTCAGTACCCTCAATAACAATGAATTTTCCTGTTGGCATATTATTTCTTTTTGTGTCTTATCCTGTGTTCTATGTTGTATATTCTATCTCGAAGTTCAGTAGTTGAATACCCATGATTTCTTTTATTGTAGTAAATCTTATGTGGTAAATCATGACCGGTATATTTTTTTCCTTTCCAATCAGCACCGATGATTCTGACGTCATAACTTAATTTCCTAAGCTTTTTATACAGATCTTCTTCTGTTGTGTAAGTAAATATTTGATCTATATATTTTATACCTTCTAAGATAAGCCTTCGCTCCTTGAGAGACATCACAGGTTTATGTTTCTGTTTTCCTCTATATGTCGGATCAGTAATTGACGGGTCATACTGAAGTCCAACAACCAGAAAGTCACATACCTTTTTGCACTCCTTAAACATCATTAGGTGTCCTGCGTGACACAGGTCAAAAGACCCAACGGTAATACCAACACCCTTTTTCATTATTGCTCTTTAATTAACAACACCCTCTTCTCCTCAAACTCTTCTCTTGAAAGAACGATCTCATCGATACTTCTATACATGCTTCTCCCAGGAATCATAATCTCAGGACACTCCTCTTTCATTTTTTCAAGCATGGCGGTTCTAAATAGTTCGTAGTTTACAAACGATACACCTCGAGCTATGCAAGTATCTACAAAGTGAGGAAGGTAATGAGCGGTAATCATTTTTGCAAAATCATCTTCAGACATTCTATTTCCTCTCCATCTTTCTTGGCAATCCGCCATATTAGTTTTAATATCTCCTGGCAACACAACATTACTTTCTATTGATTTTTCAGACATATGATTTTATTTTTTTAATATAATGCTAATTTTTTCTGCAATTTTCTTAAAGTCTTTTTCTTTCCATCCTCTCGTTGTCTCAGCAGGACTACCAAGTCTAATCCCTGATGGATCAAACGGACTGCGTGTCTCTCCAGGGATAGTATTCTTGTTGCAAATAATATTTACCTTTTGCAACCTTGCTTCCGCCTCCTTACCAGGAATGCCCTTTCCATCCATCCATGTATCTACAAGTAAAAGATGTGAATCAGTACCACCCGAAATAACCCTCCACCCTCTTACTTCTAATTCTTTGGCCAAGGTTTGAGCATTTTTAACAACTTGCTTTGCATACTTTTTAAACACTGCTGTATCTGCCTCTTTGAGAGCAACAGCAATACCTGCAATTTGATTTTCGTGCGGACCTCCTTGGAGACCCGGAAACACTGCCTTGTCTATCTTCTTTGGTAATTCCCTATCGTCAATTTTTGAAAATATAAGTGCCCCTCTAGGCCCTCGAAGTGTTTTATGAGTCGTCGTTGTTACCACATCAGCATACTGAAAAGGAGATGGATATACTCCTCCAGCTACAAGACCTGCAAAGTGAGACATATCTACCATCAGATACGCTCCGCAAGCATCTGCTATTTCTCGACATTTTTTAAAATCTATAATTCTCGGATATGCAGTAAAACCGACGACAATAATAGCTGGCTTCTCTCGTAGTGCATCCTCTTTCATTTTCTCGTAATCAATCCTTGCAGAAGAAACATCAACTGAAATTGCTACTTGTTCCCAAAACTTTCCTGTAATTGAAACTTTGTGCCCGTGGGTTAAGTGTCCACCTGAAGTAAGTGGTAGTCCCATGATTTTTGCATGTGGTGGAACAAGGGCGAGGTATACCGCGACATTAGCAGGACTCCCTGATAATGCCTGAACATTTACTGCCCACTTATTTTTTGTAAGCTTAAAAAGTTTAAGTGCTCTTGCGATACAAAGGTTTTCAACCTGATCGACAACTTCACACCCACCATAATAACGTGCCCCCGGATACCCTTCCGCATACTTTTCGTTTAGCACTGAACCGAGCGCTGCCATGACATCTTTTGAAATATAGTTCTCTGAAGGAATAAGAGTAATTTGTTTTTTCTTCCGTGCTTCTTCTTTTTTTATTAAATTTAAAATTTGTTTGTCTTTCATATAAATAGTTTATAGTGACTAGTTGATAGTTTGTAGATTAGAAACAAAAAATTTCAGGCACTTAAATCATAATGTTTTCCTATTTAAATTACTTTGGTACTTATAACTATAAACTACCAACTATAAACTACCAACTTCCCTACTACCATGTTCTTTTATCAAACTTTTCCTTTGCCCCTTCCATAATATATACATGCCTAATACCCGCACGTATCATATTGTCCCAACAAGGCCGACAGCACCACCAATGACCAGCCATGTACACGTCTGCTCCCGACAGTTCGCTTAACCTGCCCTCTCTTTCAAATTGTTTCACTAAACGAGACTCCCCGTGATCTTTACTCGTAGCACATCCGGGACAGAGCCAATATTTTGTACCGGTTTTTGCTTTAAACCAACGACGGACACATAAAAATTTTTTATGCCATTCAATTAGGTGTTTGTTGGTATATCCGGGTTTATTTGTTGACCTGCCTATAACCTTACTATCTTTGACGGCGACAATGCCAATTGGAATAAGTCTATCTAAACTTTTTTCTCGCTCGACTAAAGCATCTTTCATAAACTGATTATCTTCAGGGACAAAAAAAATCTCTCTCCCTTCTGGCAAATATGGAAATGGCATGTTGTTTGAATACTGCTTCATAAGTAATATAATACCTGTATGACACCTTTCGACAAAACCTACCAAGACATACTCAAAAACATCATGAAAAATGGTATTGAGGAAACAAGTCTTCGGCAAGGAGTGAAAACTAAAGCGCTTCCTGGAATACACTTCTCTCATGATATTGAAAAAGACGGCTTCCCACTTCTAACCCTCCGAAAAATTCCTATCAAGATGTTTGCGGCTGAACAAATATGGTTTTTATCTGGCGCAAGAAAGCCGGAAGACTTTCTCAGAGACTATACGAAAATCTGGGACATGTTTACCAATCCAAATGACGTGGTTACTGTTGCCTACGGATATAGATGGCGAAAACATTTTGGAAGAGACCAAATTAAACTTCTAGTTGACCTACTCAAGAAAGAACCATCTTCAAGACATGGAGTAGTAATCGCGTGGGATCCAGCAAGCGACGGACTTTCTCTTTTTAAAAAAGCGAATGTTCCTTGCCCGTTTTCTTTTGTGGTGAATATTATCGGAGGAAGACTTAATCTCCATAACATCATGCGCTCAGAGGACATGTACTTGGGTGCTCCAGCTGATATCTCAGGCTTTGCGTTACTCCAATGTATACTCGCAGAAAAACTTGGAGTGCGTCCTGGAATTTACAGCCACTCTATCTCAAATGCTCATGTATACGAAAATCAGTATGATGCGGTAAAAGAACTACTTAAGAGAAAAAACACTCACAAAAAAATAATTCTGGCACTTCCAAAAAATGCCTTTGATCGCGCAGAAAAGAAAGATAAAAAACTTACCGATGAAATTATTTCAAACTTTGAAAAACAATATAAACCAATGGAAGCAATAAAAGGAGTTGTGATTATGAAGTAAGTAATTTTTTTTAGACTTTTGTTTTGTCTTATATTTGCTATTCTGTACTCGTATCAACCTTTCTAATAACTATTAACTACTTAACTTATAACTTCTTCAAATGGCAATCCTCACCCGAAACAAAATCCTTGAGCGAGTCAAAACCGGCTCTATCGCTTTCAAACCAGCTCTCGACCAATTCCAAGTCCAAGCACATGCAATAGATATGAGACTTGGCTATACCTTTCTCCTCCCAAAGGCTTGGCACATGACAGAAAAAGGCCGTGAATCCCTTAAAATTGACCACCTTGATAAGGCGCGGCCAGACTACTTTGATGTCATTGAACTCGAGCAAGGGCAAACCTTTGAATTACTTCCGGGAGAATATGTCCTCGCTTCAACACTAGAAAGTGTAAAAATCCCTAACGACCTTATGGCAGTGCTCTACCCAAGAAGCTCAACAAACAGAAAAGGACTTTCGGTAGATCTCACCGGTATTGTGGATTCTGGTTATGAAGGACAATTGGTCATCCCTATCAGAAACAACACTACTTCTCAGAGTGTAAAACTTTACCCTGGAGAAAGATTCTGTCAGATAGTCTTCGAACAACTCGATGAAGAAATAGTACCCGAAAAATCTCGTTACCATATGAAAGATATCGTTGAAGGTTTTATTATAAACAAAGAAGAGAAAAAGAAACGAGATCAAGAAGAAATCGAGTATGTTTCGAAAGGAAAAATTCGAGAGTTAAAAAAAGAAAAAAATATAAAAATATAAAAATATGACATTTGAAGAATACCAAAAAGAAGCAAAGAAAACTG
>JANMMK010000075.1:0-3766 GCA_031373235.1 bacterium
ATTATAGCAATTTTAGAGAGTTAAAACAGGGTTGACTACGCTATATATATATTGTAGATTTCTCTCAGCAATGTTCTTCGAAACCTGTTTTTTAACAGCTTTTTTAATCTATTCGTTCTAGTCTGAATACGCTAAAAAAGCTGTTAAAAAGCATCTATGAAAACTCTACTCAATCTACTTACTCCACTTGGAGACGAAACCACACGAAACCAAATACTGTCATGGGTAATCCAGCCTTTGGGGAAAAAACTCGACATCGAAGGTGCAGAACCTCGAAAAGGAGCAATCCTTCTTGTGTCTTTGGTTGCAAAAAATGTAACCTGCCAAACAAGGCAGTTCCAGTTTGGATTAATCTCACCAAAGAACACTTACTTCGCAGCCGAAAAGATTGCTAGGCTCTCACTGGAACAACCCAGGCACACCTTCGCTTCAGAAAGTGCTGATCCGGAAAGAACAGAATATGGCAGTCTTCCATGGGAAGAACTAAAAAAGTTCAAGTTTGCAGGTGCCCTTCGCATAAAACACAGTGAAGGAGAAATCCTCTTCAGCGTCTCTGGGCTACCCCCTCAGGCTGATGAAGTACTCGCATTTCTCTTTGCTGAAACGTTCTTGAGTAGCACTCACACCTTGCCGCCAAGCAGACTTCTTAATCAAGAGCTTCTTGCTTTTGGCAGGGAGTGTATGAGAAGGATGTTTCCAAAATAGTTTTTCTGGTTTCGAACTACCGCCCTCCATCTATTGGTTTGGGCGATTTTTTATACAATAAAATTGACTACGCTATATATATATATTGTAAATTGGGAATTGAACAAACAAAATCACATGACACTCACACCTGTTCGTTTATCAGAAATCACTGAAACCATGCTTTGGAAACTCCTCTGCCGACGCTTTCAAGAGCTTCGCACAGAATCCGAAAACCCCTTCCAGTCTCTTGTCGAAATGTCTGCAAAAGAGTTCGGAGTGAACGAAGTAGAACTGAGGGAAACCGTAGACTACCTCTTCGGAAAATACGGTTCTCCCGTTCCAGCTAAGTAGCACTTTCGATTTCTTACCGCCCGCCATCTATTGGTTTGGGCGATTTTTTATACACTTTTTTAATTTAATTTTTCTTTTTATATCGTGATACGATTTACCAATGGAAAATAAAAGACAAAACTGGCACAGTAAACATAATCAAAACTTAACTCCCGGAGCTAAAATTGCTGACATCTTTGCTTCCTTCGTTGGGTCATGGACTTTCGTTGTTATTCAAACAATTATTATCATTGTCTGGATTACTTTGAATGTACTCGGCTATGTACTTAAATGGGACGCCTATCCTTTCGTACTCTTAAATCTTGTATTCTCTCTCCAAGCTGCTTACACCGCCCCTATTATTATGATGGCCCAAAACAGACAAGCGGATCGAGATAGATACCAAGCACTTGAAGACTTCGAAACAAACACAAGAGCTGAACAAGAAATATTAAAACTCCAAAAAGAACTCTCTCGTATCGAGAACGAAAAATTTGATAAAATAATTTCTCTGTTAGAAAAGAAATAGTATTTCTATCAACTATAAACTACTCACTACCAACTTCCTTACCTCACTTGCCAACCTTCTCGGCTATTCATCTCCTCAGTGATCTTTTTTATTACAATATCTATTTCTTCATTTGTAAGAGTCTTATCATAAGATTGAAATACGATACGGTAGGCATACGAAGTCTTAACTTCAGATGTTTCCTTAAAAATTTTCGTAAACACATCAAAGAGATCAGAGCGCACCATAAGGGCACCTGCATTCTTTTTTATTACCTGAAGTACCGACTCTTCATTTCCAGCATCACCTGGTACAAAAACTGCTATATCTCTTGAAATAAAAGGAAACTCTGAGACTGGTTTATAAAGAACATTTTTTTGCTCAAATTTAAGTGGGGCATCAGAAAGTGAAGACGCTCCAAAAAGTGCATCGAGCTCAAGCTCAAGAACACCTTCTTTCTTATTAATAACTCCTATAGTCTTACCTTCGTAATTTAAAAGACCACCAGAGTCATCAACAGTGCAGACCGTTTGAATAGGAATATTAAGAAACTCTACAAGCTCATCTCGCAAGATTTTTATTTCATCATTTACCTTTTCTCCTTTTTTTGCCCGTTTATACGACACGCCAATACTGAGATGTGTTTTTTCTCCTCCTTTTGTATACACCTTTCCAATTTCAAAAAGTTTTATTTTGTCTAGATTAAGAAGGTCGGCGAAGTAAAGGTTTTGTCCTAGTTTTTCTTCCATTGCATCACTTAAATTATCTCTCACAAAATTTTTGTCACTTGCAAGTGGATTTAAGATTTCTCCGTATCCTTTATCAGTCAAAGAATATGAGTATATTTCAGAGTATCCTTTTGTTACTAGAAAGTTACTAATACTGTTTCGAAGTGAAAGTGAAGAAAGTGCCTCGTATGTTCCATGATTTTTAGGTAAGACACCTTTAAGTTTTGTAAGTCCCCACAGTCTTCCAACTTCGTCACAAATATCCTCTGGAATTTCCAAGTCCTTCCGTTCTTCTGGGATAGTAATAGAAAGCTTCTCCCCTACTCGAACAACTCGAAGATGATTTCGAGTCAAACAATCTATAATTTCCTCGTCGGTAATTTCCGCGCCAAGCACTGCTTTGATAAATGAAAGAGCTACTTCGATTTTTTTCTCTTCTACTTTTTCTGGTGCAGAATCAAAAAAAGAATTTATCAATAATTCCGGACATTCTTTTTTTAGCAAAGAAATAAAATACAACATTCCCTCCTTACTTTTTTGCCTTGAAACATTATTTTCAAAACGCTTTGAAGAATCGTTTTTAATACCCACCTCTCCTGAAGACACTCGAACTTGTGACGCAATAAAATGTGCTGACTCGAGTAAAATATGGTTTGTCTGTTTGTTAACCTCAGCCTCATGACCACCTTTCACCCCAGCTATAGCCAATGCTTTTTTATCATCACTGATAACACAAACTTCCGAAGTAAGTTTTATTTGTCTTTTATCAAGAGTAGTTATTTCCTCTCCTTCATCTGCAAAGCGTACTTTTATATTTCCCTCCACTTTCCCCGCATCAAAGGCATGAAGTGGCTGTCCGATATCGAGCATTACGAAATTGGTCAAATCAACTACAAGATTGATTGACCTCTGTCCAAGTGAGTCAAGATAGTCAGTCAACCACTTCGGACTTTCTTTTACTTCAACATCCATTAACTCAGAAAGAATATATCTATCACAATATGCTTCAGCCTCAATAACAGCCTTGCGAACAGGTCCAATATCAGAAGATATGCTTTGAATAACCCGAGGAGTGAATTCGTACTCTGGAACAATGGACGCAAACTCACTTGCAACTCCCTGATGAGAAAGACAGTACGGGGCTCGGTCTGGCAATACATTTACATCCAAAACAACATCGTGTGAATTTTTCTCAATTCCTTCTATTTCGAAAATATGTTCAGACAAAAGTCTAGAAACCTCCTCCGGTGTCGGAAGAGTTTTTTTGAAATATGTTTGAAGTAATCGGTAAGAAATGAGCATACCTAAAATTGATTAACTAAACGCAAATCTCCATTATAAATAACTCGAATATCATCAATGCCGTATTTGAGCATAATAAATCTGTCTATTCCTCCACCAAATGCAAATCCTCGATACTTCTTAGGGTCTATACCCGAAGCTCTAAGGACATTTGGATGCACCATCCCTGACCCCATGACTTCAAGGAGTCTCCCTTTCCATTTCATAGCCA
>JANMMK010000084.1:0-13949 GCA_031373235.1 bacterium
AGACAAAACACAAAAAGACAAGAAGAAATGAAATACTTCCTGATCATCCCGGGTCTCATAGGTCTCGTGATATTCGTGGTAACGCTCGTCAGAGTGTTCAACCGAAGAAATACTAGCTCGTCTGGGAGCGGCAACCAGAATCCACATGCACCTCCCGCAGCGCACGCTGCAGGAGGTCACGGACACCACCATAACGCTGAGGCAATTGAGTCACTCCAAGCACTGAGTGGGGGCTTAATCATATGGCAAGACAGGGGGCTAAAATCGTGCTTCACCGCACTATTCATGCTCGTACTGTGCTTAATGGCACTGACCTCTGGATTCCACTCAGTGGCTCTAAAGATCTGGTGGGGATTAGCGTCACTGATGTTTCTAATATTCACGGTCACGCAAGTGATCAGGGTATTCAAAAGCAAAAAAGATGCAGCTGGACACATCCACCCGCACTACTGGGACAAATACACCGAGTCACTTATTGCAACCGCGATGTGGCTTGGCTTCATAGTAGTGATTTGCACAGGGCCAACCTCCTTCGTTTACGAACTAAACAGAAAGGAGGGGGTTAAAGTTGAGCGCCGAGCGGAGATGAAAGTGGCGAAAACAAAAGCCACCGCATGGATGTGGAAACACACCTCTCAATGGGTCCAGAATAGCCAGACTGAAGTTCTGGTATGGGAAGAAGGGCCCAGCGGTAAGGTTGTGTTCAAAAGCCCACTTACAACGGGCAAAGTAGTTACAGTCAGTTACTCTGCAGGGAGTGAAACTGGAGTCTACTTGGACACAAAAGACCCAAGCTACCAAGGAGTGATTAAGCCTCTTGGTGGAAACCTAAAATCTGGCATACCCCCTTTCGAGGGAAAAAGTCAGGTGGTAGGATTTGGTCTGTTTGAGGGAGAAGCCTTCGAAGGGACAATCACCTTCACCCCACTCGAACTCAAATGGGAACACCGCAAAGGCACCGATTAGGTGATGTCATAACGTGGATTAACAACCGGGGACGAAACAGCGATGTTTCGTCCTCGATTTTTTTTATAAAAAAACTCCGGAATACTCCGGAGTTTACGATTCAAGCTGTCTTAAATATCTAACTATAAACTATCTTACTTACTTCCTTATCTAGTTCCTTTAAGCACACTGTTTATTGTTTCTTTAGTTTCTGGATCACTCGTAAAGCCGAAGGTGTTCCCAACAATCCTTACAATACTAAAGGCCATGATCATAAGTGCCATACCTATCACCCCCCACATAATCTGCTGTGCCCCTTTTTGCCTCACCTCTTCGTTATCAGCTGCCGTCACATACCCTCTCACTCCCCAAAGGAAAGCTACAAGAGCGGCTGAGAACATCAAAATAACAAGAGGATTAACAATGGTTGCATTAATCTTTTGAATCAATTTTGTCCCCTCAACAGAAACAGCGGCGAGATTATGCATGAGAGATAATATTATTTTCCTATTGCTGCTGGATAGAAAGGTGCTGTAGTTGCCCCTTGTCCATTACCAAAGAAAGTTCGAGCAAGAATACCGACAAATCCCCATACTGCGACCATCACGAAAAGCACTACAATTCCGTAAATAATCATACTTCGAGCGTTTTCTTTCTTTTCTTCATCTCCTCCAGCAGTTACGTAACTTACAAGACCGATAAGGAAAAGGAGAACCGCAATACCAATAACAACTGGTATAAGAGCGTTTATGAAACTAGCAATACTTTGAAGCCCTGTTCCAGCATCAGTAAAGTTTAGTTGCTGCGCTCCTGCTAAAGCAGGAAGAAAAGCCAAGATAGACGCTGTGATAATTTTTTTCATATACAATTTTATAATTTATTTATAATTGACCTTTTAAAACCTTTTAATTTTAACACATCCTAAAAATATAGAAACTCCGCTTGTGGATTAAGATATTAGGATTTCTTAGCGCAACCAGGTGTTTGGCCTCCGTCTTGAAACTGTGGAATACCGAAAGGCAGGTTAAATGAACTAACAAAAATTTTTAGGATACCCCAAACAGATACCATGAAAAAGAGTCCGACAATACCATATATCATAAGCATTCTTCCTGATGCCCTCTTTTCTTCGTTATCTCCATTTTTGACATATTTTACAAGTCCCATCAAAAATGCTCCGAAAGCTATGACAATAATATACGGTACGAAGTCAAGAAAAAGGATTGTTATAATACAAACAATGTCTGAAAATTTTTGCGGTTCGTTTGGTTGGTAAGCCAAGGAAACAGCGGGAAAAAGCAAAAAGAAGAAAAGAAGTTGGTAGTTTGTAGTTTGCCTGACCGGCAGGCAGGTTAGTAGTTTAAGGATTTTTTTAAAACTACTTTTTATTTTTGAAATTATTTTGTGGTTCATTTTTTTCTATTTTCTATCCAACTATAAACTATCTTACTACAAACTAACGGATTGGTGTTGGTAAATAATTTGGAATACTTAATTCTTCATTAAAGAAAGAGTTATGGAGAAGACCAACAAAACCCCACGCAGAGATCATAATAAAAAGCACAATAAGGCCATACAGTATAACTTGCCTTCCGCCCGCTTTCTTTTCTTCGTCGTCCCCTGCAGTTACATAAGCGACAACTCCAGCCAGAAATGTAACTACTCCAGCTAAAATAATTGCAGGAAACATTCCCATAATGTTACCTTCAGAAAAACCTTTAAAGATATCGTTCACAGACTCTGGTGTTGTTGGATTAGGAAGTCCATAAGCAGCGAAAGAAATGGCGGGAAGAAGCATGGGGAGAAGCAAGAGAAGAAGTTTGTAGTTGGTAGTTTGTAGTTTAAAGATTTGTTTAAAACTAAATGCTATTTTTGAAATTATTTTGTGGTTCATTTTTTTGTATTTTTCTATCTAACTATCTCAACTATAAACTATCCAACTATTTAAACGGCGTAGTAGATCTTTTTGGTAAAGTTGGAGTCTCAAATCTCTGGTCAGAATCGAAGAAGGTGTTATGAAGAATCCTAACTAGTCCCCACACTGAGATCATTACAAAAAGTGCAATAATACCAAATATCATAAGCCCTCTTCCTCCCTCTCTCTTTTCTTCATTGTCCCCTGCAGAGATGAACTTAACCATACCAACAAGAAACATTATTAACCCCAAGCTAATAAGAAAAGGAATAACATTGTAAGACATGAGGCAAATTGCAAATTCAAACAACTCTCCGATGTTTTGAGGTTTGGGACAAGTAGTATTACCGTTATTTCCACCACCCGTACCACCAAATGTATTATTGAAGGAGTCAGTGACAGAGCCGTCGATATTTAATTTTACATCACCTGGGTTAGTAAATATATTTACTTCGGGAGTACCTTGCGCAAATGACAGTGTTGGTATCAAAACTCCAAGCAAGAAAGATATTACAAAAATTTTCTTCATATAATTAAAAATCTTGAGCAATTTCACCGATAGTACCGGTGATTACTTTAATAATAACTTTTGCACCAATAAGAATGGCAGTACCGACAAGTGACCAAGTGATCGTCTTTTGTGCTGACGCAAGCTTCTCTTCGTTACCTTGAGCAGTGACATACATAAATCCTCCATACATAATAGAAAGTGCCGCTACAATAACTCCAAGCTGAAGTACCACTGAGGCAAGAGAGTCTATGAGCGCAGGAAGACTTTTTGCTTGAAGTGGGTTTTGAAAAAAACCAGATTTTATATTGTCGTTATCTGTACTTGGTGGCGCAGCAAAAACAGAAGCTGTACTTCCTAAAAACACCACACTCCCGTAAAACAAATTTTTCATACTTTTATTATATCAAATTATTTTAATTGCGTTACTTTACTCTCGGATCTTTAAGCTCGGCTACCCCACCCAAATCCAAGAAACTAAAGGCTTCCTTAACACCAAGAGTTTTAAGAATTGTAGCAATAATAAGCCATCCACCAAATACAAAGAGGAGTCCTGTCACCACAGTTGTAAATATACCATGTGCTTTTTCTACCTTACCCATCTCACCAAAAGCAGTGACATAAAGAAATCCCGCATACGTCATTGAAAATACAGCAAGAGAAAGTGAAATATAGAGCATAAAAAGCATAATTCTTCTTCCGAGTTCAAGTAGGTCATACCAACCACATTCGTACTGTGGATTAGATTCAGTTCCAATATTTTTTGGAGGTCTAAGCATTTCAGATGTTGTGCCATCAGGACCTTTAACAGTCTCGATGGTTGGATTACCTTTACATTTTGGTACAATCTGGAAGCCATCTTTCTTTATAGGATCAGTATTCTGAGCAGAGACTTTACCAGTAAAAAAAGGCGTGCAAACAAAAATACCTAAAAGGAAAAAAGGTATTGCGTATTTTATTGTTTTTTGTAAAAAATAATTCACTGTATTTATCTTTCTAATATTTCTTTTACGTACCTCGCCCAATACGAAACCTTTTCCTCACTATTTCCTGAACCATTACTTACTGACTCTATCATGTTCTTAACCAACGCATCTGTCTCAGTGTGCTCAGGATCAAGCCAAGTTCTCGAAATAAGTGCGCTTCTGTAAAGCACATCTCCAAAGGCAGTCCCTGGAAATTTTGCAAGGATATCTTTTCGGACCGAAGGAAGTCCTGTAATTCCTGAAAACATATCTTGAAATGACGGCCCTGTTATCTCCATCATGGTTTTGTAAGTGCCAGCTTTAAACTTCGCACTCTGAAGAAGAGCGACTGAGTATACGTGTGCAAAAGTACTTTCTTGAGGAGCCCCTTTTACTTGCGGCACAGTGGCTATGTCAAAATTTAAATTAGGGTTTTTATCTCTTAGTGCATACAACTCACTCCCAAAACCAAAATACATACCCAGATTACCACGTATAAACATCTGCCCAGCTTCTAAAAGTGAACGATTCCATGTATAAAACTTTTGTGCAGGATTAGAAAATTGAGTAAAAAAATCTAATGCAAGCACTGAAGGATTTATTTCTTGATTAAAAGTACTTCGGCTAACTTCTACCGTAAACTTAGTGCCGTTATAATTGACCAGTGGCGCACCTGCTTGAGAAGACAGCATCGTGAACAATTCTTTGGCATGAGCAATGTTTTCATACTCTCCGAGAGACACAGCCGACTTTACAATGACTTTATTATCATTTTTTTCTGTAATTTTTTCTGAAAATCCCGCCATTTCATCCCAATATGTTGGAGTACTAAAAATATTTTTCTTCGAAAATAAATCCCTATTCCAAAATAAGACCAAAGGATCAACTGCAACAGGAAAAGCAATAACACCGTTTGGACTCGTGAGTAATTCAGCACCTTCAAAAAAAGTATCTTTGAACTGACGCTCTGAATAAACACTCCAAGGTATTTCAACTAACTTATTCTTCAAAGAAACAATTAAATACTCTGGAATAATGACTGCATCCGGCCCCCTTCCTTCGGCAATAGCGTTTACCAAATCTTTTTCAAACGTTTGTAGTGGCTTTTCTTCGTATGAAAAAATAACACTGTCTTGTTGTTTTGAATTTAATTTTTCAACTGTTTTTTGTATGGCATCTTTTGGAAGAGTACCCCAGATAGTTCCACCCATCTGCTCTACAGATTCTCCTTTATCACCCCCAAAAGCAGAAAAGACCACAACACCAACCAAGCCAAAAAAAAGAAATACTCCTATAAGAACCATCTGCATGCTTGAAGACTTCATTGCTCTATTTTAGAACACAATAGGATTTGTTCAAAGTGTATATCGTCCGAAAAATATTTTTAAAACTATTTTCTGAAAATGATTCCGTAATGATGATCTCCTGCGTCTATATTTTGTACTTTAATAAACCCGTACTTCTTAAACACATTTTCTGTCTCAGTTTCTTTAACAAGATGTTTTTTATGTGGACCAATTCCTGCGTTTGCATCACTCCATTCAACAACCAGCACTCTGCCGTTTTTTCGAAGTATTCTTATTGCCTCTTTCACCAAGTGCTCTTTGTGTTCAATAAGAAAAAAAGTATTCGCAATCACTACCACATCTACAGATTCTTCGGTAAGGGCGGATGCACGCTCTGTTTCTAAGTCAGCATGGAGTACTGATACATTTTTAAAGCCTGATCTCTTTGCCTCATTTGAAACTTTATGAAGAAGCTCTCTTTGTATATCTATGGCATAGACTTTTCCGTCTGGTCCTACAATACCCGCCAGTGCCAAAGTGTAAAACCCACTTCCACATCCAAACTCCGCAACATGCATGCCACGACCAATATTTGCTTGAATAAGATTTTTTTCTGGGTTTGAAAACATAAATAAAAAGTTTGGATAGATTTTATAGTTTCCTAGTTTTTACTAAAAAAACTTAGAGACAAATAACAGACGCAAGAGAATCACCTTCCCGAAGCTTCATTACTCTTACCCCTTGTGTGTCCCTGCCAAGAGTTGGGATTTCCTTTAGGTCACAACGAATCACCTGACTTCTCTTTGAAATGGCGACAACTTCTTCAATCCCTTCAACTATAATCTTAGCAGATATAAGATCTCCTGTTTTTTCTGTAACTTTCATTGCTTTTATTCCAGAACCACCTCGTCCTTGTGTTTTGTATTCTGTAACTTCTGTTTTCTTTCCATATCCATTTTTTGAAACCACAAACACCTTCGCATCTTTTTGCGCCTGCTTCACGACATCAGCCCCTACTACGATAACACCTTTATCGAGCTTCATAGCTCTCACTCCTCCTGCAGTTCTACCCATTTCCCTGATATCATCTTCAGCAAACTTAATTGATTGTCCGTCAGAAGACACAACCATAACGTCATCTCCCTTCTCAACGAATAGCGCTGCTCGAAGCTCATCCTTATCATCAAGCCTGATCGCAATGATTCCTGACCTTCGAACATCTTGAAAACTCTCTGCCTCCATTTTCTTTCCTGTACCATTCTTGGTTATGAGCATAAGTGAAAGACCTCCTTTCTTGAGAGACTTTGGCATTGGTAAAATAGAAGTAACTTTTTCATCAGCAGACAGAGAAAGGAAATTCATAATACTCTTACCTTTTGTGGCTCGCTTTCCTTCAGGAATTTCATACATTTTAATCTGATACGCTTTTCCCTTATCAGTAAAGAAGAGTAAATCACTGTGTGTAGTAGTAGTCACTAGATGTGTAATAAAGTCTTCCTCTTTTGTATCAAGATCAACTACTCCAACCCCTCCTCTTTTTTGCTTTCGATATTCATCTGGATCTGTTCGCTTCACATATCCCCCTGCAGTATAGACAAGTACACTTTCATCGTCCGCAATAACATCTTCAAGCGACAAGATTTTTGCTTCATGCGCAAATACTCTTGTTCTTCTATCATCACCATACTTATCTTTAATTGCAGTTGTCTCGTCTTTGATAATTTTTAAAATTCGCTTTGGGTTTGCCAAAATATCCTCCAAATCTTTGATCAAAAGTCTGATAGCTTCAAGCTCGTCTTCAATTTTCTTTCTCTCAAGACCCGCAAGCTTCTGTAGTCTCATTTCAAGAATGGCATTCGCTTGTCGTTCAGAAAACTTAAACGTCTTCATCAAATCAACCCTAGCCTCATCAACAGTTTTAGATTTCTTGATTAGTTTAATAATCTCGTCGATATGATCAAGGGCCTTCTTAAGACCAGCAAGGATATGCTCTCGGTCAAGCGCCTTCCTTAAATCAAACTCCGTTCTTCTCTTAATAACGAGCTTTCTGTAAGTGATAAACTCTTGGAGGATTGTCTTTAGTGCGAGAGTTTGTGGTACACCATCAAGAAGCGCCACTATGTTGAAGTGAAACGCTTCCTCAAGTCTAGTGTGTTTATAGAGAAAGTTTAAAACAGCCTGCGGATGACTTCCCCGTTTGAGCTCAATAACTATTCGAATATCTTTTGTAGACTCATCTCTAATATCTTTTATACCTTCGAGCTTCTTGTCTCGAACAAGGTCAGCAATAGTAATAATAAGTTCAGACTTATTAACTCTATATGGAATCGAACTAATAATAATAGAAGCTTGTCCTGCCTTATCTTCTACTATTTCAGCTTCTCCTCTTGCCACCACACCCCCTCGTCCAGTGTTGTAAGCCTGCACCAAATCTTTCTTACCAAAAATCATTCCACCTGTTGGAAAATCTGGACCTTTGATGAATTGGAGTAAATCTTCTGTAGTTGCGTCTTTATTATCAATAAGATGAATCATGGCATCAGAAACCTCCCGAAGGTTGTGTGGAGGGATGTTTGTTGCCATACCAACGGCAATACCGAGCGTACCGTTTAAAATAAGATTCGGTACAGCAGCAGGAAGGACAGAAGGTTCCTTTCTGGTGTTTTCATAGTTTGGCCTCCAATCGACAGATTCCTTTTCAATATCACGAAGCATTTCAAGAGCTAAACGAGACATCTTTGCTTCTGTATATCTATCAGCCGCTGGTGGATCACCGTCAATTGACCCGAAGTTTCCTTGTCCAATTGCAAGTGGGTAGCGCATAGTAAAATCTTGTGCAAGACCAACCATTGCTCCGTATGCCGCGGCAGTTCCGTGAGGGTGATAGTTACCAGTCACGTCTCCAATAATCTTTGCACTCTTTCTTGTTTTACCTCCTGGATTAAGTCCAAGCTCGTACATAGTGTAAAGAATTCTTCGGTGTACCGGCTTTAGTCCGTCACGAATATCAGGAAGTGCACGGTCAGTAATTACCGACATCGCATAGTCAATGTACGCCTCTCGCATTTCTGTCACCAAACTCCTCGAAACAACACCCGCTTGTCTTGGTGTTTCTTCTACAATATTTTCTGGTTCTTTTTTCTGTGACATATACTTTTATTAAATAAATTATTCTTCAATTACTGGCATATCCTCGCTTCCTCCAGTCTGCTCCAGTACTTTTGACTCTGTAAAAAATATTCCCATTTTTTCTTTTATAAAAAAAATACTATCTTTAATTCCTGCCGTATTCGCTCCCACATTCTCCTTTAATTCTTCAAAGAGTGCAACCCCGTTTTCTGAACCACTCTTTACTATCTCCAAAGGTTTTTCCCGAACAAAGAAAAAAATCCATGTGCACAGTATAACAAATGATATAGAACCTGAAATAAAAAGAGCTAGCTTCTTTTTTTTTGCTGTTTCAAGCTCTTTATCCATATTGTTACGCTTTTAATATTACAATACTGTTTTGCTTTCCTTCAAGATCTTTTTTCTTAAGCGTCAATTTCTCAAGTGTCTCTGGTTTTTCACCTCCGGCTTCTTTTAGGAATTGTTTTACCAGTGCTTCATCTCCAATTGGCAAAATAAGCTTTGGCTCTAAAGACACAGCAAGTTTGTAGACACTTTCCGGAGAGAGAGTATCGGGGGTTAATCCGATAATTAATATGTCTACCTCTTCTATCGCCTCGAGCGCTTCGTCACTGAATTTTTCATCTTTAAGAATGCCGAGATTTACCACCTGAAGATTGTCCATGCTAAGTGAATAGATAGTATTCAAAAATTCTTCGCCATCATATCCTCCCCCAGATGAAAATCCTTTTGCAAAGAGTCCATTTACTTCATACTCCCCTGGACCACCAACAACAAACGGCACCCGGTCTCCAAAAGACAAAGCATCACTTCCATTTAAATCTTCGTGATTAGCAGATACAAAAGAAACATCAGCTCCAAACTTCGCACCCTTTAACTTTGAGTCTTTCGAAATTGGATTAAAGGCAATAATCGTCTCGCCCGCTTGAAATTTTAAAAATAAATTACTGTGGTATGTGATAATCATCCCGTTAGAAAATTAATGAAGAATTGATAATGAATTTTGGACGACATTTAGTAAAATCCCTCATTAGATAGCTGAAACCAAGTTTCAATTTTCTAACGGGATCATGGAGCATATAATAGCAAAATTAAAAATATTTAGCTTTATTGACAGATATTATTTTTAATGATATTTAAACGACCAAATGGAACATGACATGCGAACATCCGCCAAAGTCTTCCTCGTGATCATCATCCTTGCTCTACTCGGATGGGTAGTCTGGGCAGCGATTGAGGGAGGAGTCGGGACACACTAGGCGAGCTAAAACATTACGTTGATAGCTCGATTTTTTTATCCAAATATACTTGACTTTTACTAACTTTCATGCTATTATAATCACAATAAGCCCTTTTACAACTTTACTTTTATGTGACTACACTTTTTGTCTTTATTGTTGCTCAGAAGATAAAAAGTGTAGTCACAACCGGCTACCGCAATAAAAAAACTCAACACAAATACCGTAATGAAAACAAAACACATCCTAGCAATCTGCCTAGCAATCTGCTGCGTAATAATCATCAGGCAAAGCCTGGGCACACAAAAACAAGTGCAACCGCCGAGGACCATGAGCGACGCGGAGATGGTTGAAGAAATAAAGAAGTGCCTGGTCGACAAGACCGGGTTCGTCTTTGACGGTGAGACCTCTGATCAGAGGTACTCCAGACAAGGCACCACTGTACAGTCAGGCATTCAGACGCTTGACGGCCATGTTCACCTATTCCTGATCGAAAAAGGACCTGTCGATGAGGAATACTTCTCGGTCAATGACAAAACAAGAAACGTCAGTTTCTCGTTTAGTAACGGGGGGATTGAAAAGGCCACAAAATACGGAGGTTTCTTCGACGCCAACTCGAGAGAGGGCTTTAAGAAGGACCCTGTTGCTTGGACCAAAGTGGTCCATGAATCACTGACCGTCATCCATCAATCCATCAAGAAGTAACAGCCTCCCTAGCCAAAAAGTAAAGTCATTGTCGTCGACCCCAGCATCACGCTCGGGGTCGACTTCTTTTTTACTTATACTTAATCAATTTACAAAATATACTTTTCGTGTACTATATATGGACATTATTTATTAGTATCCGAAAGAGTAACCGCGTCTATGGAATGGCAACGAGTAACGCTGACGCACCTCTCCGGACATAAAAAAATGGCTAAAAAAGAGAAAGATATTCAAGCCGAAGGACTTGAAGTAGAAGTGAAAGTGGTTGAAACCATCATGGGGAAACTACTTCTCGATTCAAAAACCCCTCCTTCAGTTGGAGACCTTGTTGAAGGACCAGTAGTTGGTATTGAGCGAAATGCGCTTTTTATTGATCTATACCCTTTTGGAACAGGTATTATTTATGGGCGAGAATTTAATGCAGTTCGAGATGTTGTTCGAAAAATCAACATTGGAGACCTTGTTGCTGCTAAAGTCGTAGACTTTGGACACAAAGAAGGTTACACCGAACTTTCACTTAAAGAAGCAAAACAAGCACTCATCTGGAGTGATGCCGAAAAAGCAGTCAAAGACAAAAAAATCTTTGAAGTACTTGTACAAGAAGCAAACAAAGGTGGACTTATTATGTCTTGGCAAGGAGTACAAGGATTTCTTCCTGCATCACAACTTCGAGGTGAACACTATCCACGAGTAGCTGATGGAGACAAAGACCGAATTCTTGAAGAGCTTCGAAAGCTTGTTGGAACAAAACTAGAAGTCATGATTATTGGGGCAAATCCAAAAGAAGGAAAGCTCATCTTCTCTGAAAAGAATCCTGGAGAAAAAGATAAAGAAAAGATCGTTGGTAAGTATGTTGTTGGAGACACTCTTGATGGAGAAATCACTGGAGTTGTAGACTTCGGAGTATTCGTCAAAGTAGAAGAAGGTCTCGAAGGACTAGTCCACATTTCAGAACTCGACTGGGGACTTGTAGAAGATCCACGAACTCTTTTCAAAGTTGGACAGAAAGTAAAAGTAAAAGTAATTGAAATCAAAGATAGTAAAATCTCTCTTTCTATTAAAGCACTCAAGCCAAATCCTTGGACTGAAGCTTCTAAGAAATACAAGAAAGACGATACTGTAGAAGCTGTAGTTATCAAATTCAACCGACACGGAGCCCTTGCTTCTATCGAAGAAGGTGTTGCAGGACTTGTACACATCTCAGACTTTGGTAGTGACGAAAAACTTCGAGAAAAACTAGAACTTGGTAAGAGCTACAAGTTCAAGATCAACCTTTTTGATCCAAAAGATCAAAAAATGGCACTCTCTTTTCTTGCTGAACAGAAATAGTAAATAAGAAGTTAGATAGAAAATTTAGATAGTTTAATCCCCCTCGGCGCCTTTGGCGCCGAGGGGGATTTTTTATATAAAATTTTTTCGATCTAACCACCAACTCTTTTTTATTAACCAGCATTATACAAGGTCATTGCTTTTGCCTTGCCTTCGAGCACCAGAACTTCTAACACTTCTTTTATTTTCTTCGAGAGTTTTTTTAGTTCCTTTAACTCTTCCGGTTTAAACTTTCCTAAAATACATTTCACTACCTTTTCTTCCCCTTTAGGTTTTTTTGTCTTTCCACTTGGAGTTACTCCTGAAATACCAACTCTGATTCTCAAAAATTTTCTGGTCTTAAGTACCTTCTCTATTGAATCAATACCTCGATGCCCCCCAGAACCACGATCAAAAGCAACTCTTATTTTTCCAAACGGCAAATCAAGGTCATCATGAATGACCACCACTTGTTCTTTTGCTTTTTCAGAAAGTAACAATGGTTTAAGCGAAGCACCACTTTTGTTCATAAAAGTTTCTGGTAGCAAAAGCACCGCCGACTTTCCCTCGATATCTATTTTTGTTTTCAAACTAGACAACTTTTTATCAAAAGAAAAATCATTTGCTTCACAAATCTTTGCGACGCCCTCAGCGATAATCCTTCCTGTATTATGTCTCGTTTCTTTATATTCTTCTCCTGGGTTTCCAAGTCCAACAATAATGTAGCTCATGACACTAAGTATTAAACAAAACAGTCAAAGACGCAACAGAATACTATGATGAAAGAAAAGCTATTGTGTCAAGATTATCTTTCGTACTATCATTACACCAATTTAAATATGGAAGACCAAACACAAATCAGTTCTGTAGACAAAGCAACTGAAAAATCTACACAAAAAACTAAATCTACATATCGAGAATTTATCGATACAGCTCTCCTTATACTTTTTGTACTTATTCCAATCAGACTCTGGGTAGCACAACCCTTCATTGTAGTTGGAAGCTCCATGTATCCAACTTTTCACGGTGGAGACTATCTTGTAGTAGATGAAATCTCTTACCGATTCAAGGATCCAAAGAGAGGTGATGTTATTGTATTTCGTCCACCTGTCAATCCAAAAGACCACTTCATAAAAAGAATCGTTGGTCTCCCAGGAGAAACCATTGAAGTAACCAACAATATTGTAGTTATCAAAAATAAAGAACACCCTACTGGCATTATTCTTGAAGAGCCCTACGTATCATCTGAAAGAGAAACAAGTAAAAGTCTCACACTAGGAGAAGATGAATACTTTGTTATGGGTGACAACAGAAAAGACAGTGCCGACTCTCGGATTTGGGGTGTCTTAAAAAAAGAAAAAATTTCTGGTAGAGCACTTGTTCGCCTGTTTCCATTTTCTGACATTGACGCTTTTCCTGGAGTGCACCACGAATACAAAACTTATTAAGCTATATGAAAAAAAATAAAAAAGAGGTACCAGTGAAAAAAGAAAACAACAAAGAACCTATTTCACCTGAAATAGACGCTGCCTCGAAGATAGCAACTCACTATGGTTTTGATAGACTGCCTTTTGTAGAAGTAGAGAAAGAAGACATCACTTCAGCAAAAAAATTTCATGAATCTCACCTAAAAATTCTTCACCCCTTCTACGAAAAAAATGACCGCTTTGGAGGATTTCTTGAAGAAAAAATCTCACTACTTAGAAATTTTCAACAAAAAAAATTCGAAGGACTGTCACTGCCGTTATCTGGGTTTTACAAAGGACCGCTTAAAGGGAATCCTCACATGAAAAAAAGTGTCGAGGAAGAAACTTTCAACCTAGAAGTAATTGGTTCTTCAAAAAGTATCACCGAGGCCCTACTGATAGAGACCTCCTATATCATTCTTAAAGACCGCTACCCTCACAAAGAACTTTCTCTCGAAGTAAACTCTATTGGAGACAAAGAATC
>JANMMK010000092.1:0-9430 GCA_031373235.1 bacterium
CGGAAAGATAAATCTTTGTGGTGACACAGAGAGTGCAACGGCTAAATTCCTTACTCGTGTGCAAGGCCGTGTTCAATTATTTTTTATTTATATATAAAATAATTGAAAGTGCCGCTTGATCTACTTGGTAACAAGATAGACAGATAAATGATTATCATTAGATCAGTCCCCTTAAAAGGACGTCTAAACAGAATTCGGCTTATCGGTACGAATACTTATACCCACCTTTTGGTGGGTTTTTTTATTTGAATTTTCCTGTATAATTGAAAATATCTATTAGTTTTTTTTATACATATGTTTTCTACATTAAAGAATAAATTTTCTCTTGAAGGTGTTGGTCGAGGAGCTTTGCTCATAGTAACGTTTCTTATTTCGATTGCGTTTGTTCCCGGTGGATTAATTTCTCCTCTTTTCTCAAAATCGATACTCCTTTTTGTAGGAGTGTTGGTAGCACTACTTTGTTTTATATTTAATGCCATCAAAACAAACAAACTACAGATACCAGCACCTCTATTTTGGATCCCTTCTTTTATACTTCTTATTACATACGTTATTTCTGCTTTTTTTAGTATACAAAAAAATGCTTCTTTTATGGGGTATGGCTTTGAGAGTGGAACCGTTCACTCTATTGCATTACTTGTATTATTCGCTTTTCTAATCCAGGTATACTTCAAAACAAAAAAAGATTTGTTTTTAGTGCTAACTACTTTTTTCTCTTCGATACTACTTCTTATTTTGTTTCATATTATTAGGTTGGTCGGAGGAGATGGGTTCTTGTCTCTGGGTAACTTTTTTATAACGGCGTCTTCTCCGATTGGAAGATGGAATGAATTGGCTGTTGTGTCGGCACTGGCGGTATTTCTTTCTCTCATAGCACTACAAGTTCTTTCTCTTCCTCGCTTAGTAAAAATATTAGTGTATGTTCTTATGGTGACTAGTTTTCTATTCATCGTGCTTTCTAATTTTGTTTTTCATTTTCCTTTTCTTACGAGTGCCATTTCTCTACCAGCTGTTATTAGTTTGGTCGCTCTAGTTTTTCTGGGGTACTTTTATTCAGTTGGTGGCAAGAAAGATATTGTACCAGGATCAAATCCTTCATCTCGACTATCAATTCCTTCTTTGGTTGTGCTTATTATAGCGTTGGTACTTGTTGTGGGTGGAAGGCCTTTGAACGACAAATTGAGTAGTTATTTTAAGGTTGTATATTCAGAGGGGCGACCTTCGTGGGCGGCAACTGTCGGTATTGCTGAAAAAACATTATCGCAAAAATTATTGCTCGGTTCTGGCCCAGAAACATTTAGTCATGAGTGGGCTTTGTATAAGCCAGCTCAATTTAACAACCAAAACCTTTTTTGGGATGTTGACTTTAGTCTTGGTATTGGATTTATTCCAACAGCATTTATTACTGGAGGTCTTTTGGTTGGATCTGCATGGATACTAATGATGTTGAGCATACTTTATGTATCTTACAGAGTCATGAAAACTCCAGCCAAAGACCCGATGACATTGTTTCTTAAAGCGACTTTAGTTTCAGGTACGTTATATTTGCTTTTCGTAGCAACGTTTTATATTCCTGGTAGTGTTCTGCTAGCTCTTCTGTTCTTATTTGTAGGATCTCTATTTTCGTACGCAGAAAAAGAAATTGGTATAAGTGGTAAGGTGATTTCATTAGACACTTCAGAAAATAAAAAGTTAGTTAGTGCCTTCGTGATGATTTCACTAATTGTACTTTCATCAATTTGGATGATTGCTTTCGGAAAGAAAGTCTCAGCGTCTTTGTTGGCAACTTTTGCAATTCAAAAAGCAAGTGCTGGAAATGTTGAGGGGGCACGAATCGATTTGTTTAGGGCGGTTGAGTTAGATGAGCAGTCTTTATATCTAAAACTAATCGCACAAAACGCGCTGGCCGGCCTTTCTCAAGTTGTTTCAAAGACTACAGAAGAAAATATAAGTCAATTTAGGGATCCAATTCAAATGATTGTAAATGAAGCTGTGGCAGCTTCAGAAAGAGCAGAGGTTGTTGAACCTACAAACTTTAGAAATAAATTGGCTACCGGTGCGATTTACGAATCCCTTGCCCGTTTTGGTGCCCCTGATTTATATTTGCGGGCTATCGAAAAATATGATCAAACAAAAATTGCGGCCCCAACTAGTCCACTTCCGTATCTTCTTGAGGCTCGTGTTGAGGTAAATAGAGGAAATCTCACTAAGGCAAAAGAATATATTGCAGGTGCGATAAGTCTTAAGAATGACTATATTGATGCTTATTTGTTTTTGTCTGACATTGCAATACAACAAGGAGATAAGAAAGCATCGCAAGCAATTCTTGAAAATGTACTCATTATTGACCCAACAAATGTTGCAATAAAATACCAAGTTGGTTTACTAAAATATGATGCAAAGAATTATACAGCAGCGATTGGGGACTTTACTAATGCACTTAGTATCAATCCATTTTTTGCTAACGCACGATATTTTCTCGCTCTATCATTGTACCGAACAGGAGATACTGAGGGTGCTATAAGAGAAATGAAAAAAGTTCTTGAAACAAATCCTGAGAATACGGATGTAAAAAGTAGTATAGAAAAACTAGAGAAGGGCGAATCTCTCTTTACTGTTCCTAAGGTAGAAGAAGATACAAAGAAGGCTGGTACAAAAGAGGTTGATGATACAAAACAGGCAGAGTAGTGTATGGTAAAAAAGTTTTTCGGAGCTTTTAATAAAGAGATAAGCGGCATGCATGATGCCGCTTATCTTCTTGGTTTTTTTGCTTTACTTTCTCAACTGCTTGGATTACTTCGGGATAGGTTTTTAGCAAGTCACTTTGGAGCAGGTGAAGTATTGGATCTGTACTACAGTGCCTTTAGGGTTCCTGATTTTATTTTTGCAGTTGTTGCTTCTTTGGTTTCTTTTTCTGTGCTGATTCCTTATCTTGAGCATAAGAAAGAGGAAGGTCCTTCTCAGGTGAAAAAATTTATAGATACGATATTTAGTTTTTTCTTTGTTTCGATTACTGTTGCTTGTGGTATTGCAATGATTTTTATGCCACAAATATCTAAACTGTTATTTTCTAATTTGAAGGATAGTCAATTGGATCAAATTATTGTGCTCTCTCGGATAATGTTACTGTCCCCATTCTTTTTAGGTCTTTCCAATCTTTTGGCTAGTGTGACTCAAATACATAAACGTTTTTTACTCTATGCCATTACACCTCTCGTCTACAACCTTGCGATTATTTTTGGCATTATATTTTTGGCACCCACAATGGGTATTGCCGGCGTTGCACTTGGAGTGGTGCTCGGGGCATTTTTGCATGCGTTAGTGCAGATTCCTTTTGCAAGGTCTGTTGGATTACTCCCTGACTTTACTATTCCTTTTTCTTGGCAAGAAGTAAAAAAAGTCATTGTGCCCTCACTTCCAAGAACTATTACTTTATCATCCGCGAGCTTGGTAATGATTGTATTGGTGTCGCTTGCTTCAAAGTTAGAAGTTGGTTCTATAGCAGTATTCACGTTCTCAATGAATCTTTATTATGTTCCACTTTCGATTATAGGTATTAGTTATTCAATGGCAGCTTTTCCTGTGTTGTCCGCATTACTTACTAGAGGCGAAAAGGATAAATTTATTTCGCAAATTATTGGGGCAACAAGACATATTATTTTTCTCTCGTTACCAATTATGGTTTTGTTTATTGTGCTTCGTGCGCAGATCGTAAGAACTATTCTTGGTTCAGGAAATTTTAATTGGAGTGACACAAGGCTAACCGCAGCTTGTTTTGCTTTATTTTCTTTGTGCGTTGTTTTTCAAAGTATCGGTTTTTTAATTACGAGGGCGTATTATGCATCTGGTAAGACAAAAGAACCTTTTTTTATCGCGTTATTTTCGAGTGCGGTGATGGTGTGTTTACCAATTTTTTTCTTAAAGTTATTTACTACAGTACCTAGTATGTTAGAGCTTCTTGCTTCTTTACTTAAGGTGGAAAATTTGAAAGGACTTGAAATTTTGGCATTACCGCTTGGTTTTTCAATTGGCACAATAATTCAGAGTGTTGCACTATTTTTCTTTTTTAAAAAAGAATTTCCTTTTGATGCATCCTTAATATACAAGACATTTTATCAATCGCTCATAGGTGCATCGCTTGGTGGTTTTACTGCGTATATAGGATTAAATATATTTGATAACTTTTTTGATTTAACAACTTTGCAAGGTATTTTCCTTCAAGGGCTGTTGGCGGGTATTATGGGTGTTCTTGCGCATATATACTTTCTAAAGATTGTCGGTAGTGAAGAGTTGAAAGAATTTATGAAGACTATTCGTCATAGAATATGGAAGGTAAAACCAGTGTTACCAGAAACTACTGAAATGTGACGAGGATGTATTTTTCTGGTAAGGTAGAACTACATGAATCCAAAATATATAAGAAATTTTTCAATTATTGCTCATATTGACCACGGTAAGTCAACACTTGCCGATCGAATGCTTGAGATTACAGGCACGATTGAAAAGAGAAAAATGAAAGAACAGGTGCTTGATGACATGGAGCTTGAGCGTGAGAAAGGTATCACCATCAAGATGCGACCAGTAAAGATGGAGTATGTCTATAAAGGGGAAAAGTATATGTTTAACCTCATTGATACACCAGGACATATAGATTTTTCATACGAAGTTTCTCGTGCGCAAAAAGCAGTAGAAGGATGTGTGCTTCTTGTTGACGCAACACAGGGTGTGCAAGCACAGACACTTACAGTACTTGAAATGGCACGTCAGGCTGGACTTATTGTTATTCCAGCTCTCAGTAAAGTCGATTCTCCTCTTGCGGAAATAGACGATGTAAAAGAAGAAATTGTAAAACTCCTCGGTGTTTCAAAAGAAGAAATTTTGCATACATCAGGGAAAACAGGAGAGGGGGTTGATTTGCTTCTTGAAGAAATTATTGCAAAGGTTCCAAATCCACAAACTGAGCTTGCGGTGAAGGATGGCTTTAGAGGTTTGGTATTTGATTTTCAGTATTCAAATCATAAAGGTGTAATCGTCTATATTCGCGTTATGGAGGGAAGTGTGTCAAAGGGAGCTGAACTTAAGTTCGGTATCGCTAACGAGCGTTTTCAGGCCTTGGAGGTGGGTATTTTTGCGCCGGAGGAAAAAGTTTGTGATGTTTTGAGCCAAGGGCAGATTGGTTTTATCGTTACAGGTATTAAACAGCCAGGTATTGCTTCTGTTGGAGATACAGTAACTCATTTTAGAAATCCGCTTCCGTCTCTCCCTGGTTACATGCAACCCGCGCCAGTAGTGTGGGCGTCTGTTTTTCCTGAAGACGCAGACGATTTTGATCTACTAAGACAAGCATTGGGCAAACTCCGTTTATCTGACTCAGCTTTTTCTCACGAGGAAGAAAACTCTGGTTCACTTGGAAATTATCACAGAACGGTTAAAAAGAGAGTTTCGTCTTGATTTGGTTATCGCAACTCCAAGTATTACTTACGAAGTTACCTTAAAAGGTGGAAAAGTAATTACAGTCTATTCACCCTCTTTATTTCCTGAAGGTAATTTGATTGAGAAGGTAAGAGAGCCTTGGATAAAGGTTACTGTCATTACCCCGTCATCGTATACTGGTCAAATTTACCAACTACTCTACGAGCATGAGGCTGAGCTTGATGGGGCACATAGCTTTGGAGACGACAGGACATCCCTGACCATTAAAATGCCACTTCGTGAATTAATGAGAAATTTTTTTGATGAATTAAAAAGTGTTTCATCAGGGTTTGCCTCACTTTCTTACGAATTTGAATCTATGAGGGGTGCGTTGGTAACTAGAATGGATGTACTAGTTGCTGATGACGTCGTGGAGGCCTTCACAAAGGTTATTGCACAAAGGAGAATAGATGAAGAAACCAATAAAACAGTTGAGAGACTTCATGCGATTTTACCAAGACAAATGTTTGTGACTAAGATACAGGCTCGTGTTGACGGGAGAATTGTCGCTTCAAAATCACTTTCTGCAATGAAAAAAGATGTGACACAGCATATGTACGGAGGAGATATTACTCGAAAAATGAAGTTGCGGGAAAAACAAAAGAAAGGTAAAAAGAAAATGCTTGAAAGAGGAAAGGGTAATGTAAATATTCCCCATGATGTGTTTTTGAAAATGATGAAAAACGAAGGGTAACCCTTCGTTTTTTGTACCGGAAACTATTTTTAGTATCGAGCTGCGGGGAAGTAGAGTATTACCATACTGAGTATGACAAGTACCCCAATGATAGTAAATAAAATTTTGATAGCTTTTTTTGTTTTGTGTCCGAATAGATACATATTGTTTTCTTTAGTTTATAGTAGGATAATAGCAGTGATATGAGAGAATTTCAAGACAAAAAGAAAAGACGAAAGATGTGGTACTCTTTTCCGGTTGTAATACTCCTTTTTGTTGTAGCACTGTTACTTGCCAAGGGTGTTGTTAATATTTATATAAAATACAGAGAAAGTCTGTCATTAAAAGGAAGAGCGCTTTCAGAGTTAGCTCTTTTACAGGTTCGGAAAGATGCTTTATCAAAAGAAATAGAGAAACTTTCAACCGAAGTTGGAGTTGAAAGCGCCATAAGGAGTAAGTTTAATGTTGCTAAGCCTGGAGAAAAAGTATTACTTTTAGTTAGTCCTGAGGAAGAACTAGTAGCGTCTTCTACTCCTGATTTTTTAGATAGAGTGCTAGAAAAAGTAGAGTCTTTTTTTAAAAGATAAATTTAGTATAATAGATATCTATAAGTAAATAGTAGTTTGAAAAATATGAAAAAAGTAATCATTTATAGTACGCCAACTTGTCATTATTGTTCTCTCGCGAAAGATTTTTTTAAGGAGAACAATGTGCCTTATGAAGAACATAATGTTGCTTCTGATTTAGACAAAAGGAAAGAGATGGTAGAAAAAAGTTCTCAAATGGGGGTTCCAGTTATTGATATCGAAGGAAAGATAATCGTTGGTTTTGATGAAGGGACAATAAAAGAGGCTCTCGAAATATAGCCCTAAACAAAACTCTGCATAAGCAGAGTTTTGTTTTTAGGGAGTAATTCTGTTATATTCAAGAGTATGCCGCTGTAGTTTAATGGATAGAACGAAGGTTTCCTAAACCCTTGATGCAGGTTCGATTCCTGCCGGTGGCACAAGGTGAGCGAAGCAAGGCTTGTGCCACCAAGAAAGCTCTATGAAGAGCTTTCGGGCAGGAATCGAACGGCGGAGTATATTTTTTGTAGCAACAAAAAATACGAGCCGGTGCCCAGGCTAAATTTTGTGACGACAAAATTTAAGTCGAGGGCGATATTTTTTGTAATAATCGAAGCCTGATTGAGAAGATTTTGTAAGTAGAACGAAACAAAATCTCCAATCGGGATACTGCTCCTGTAAAGAGATTTCCTGCCCGTGACCTCGAAATACCTTTTTGACTGAAAAAGGTATTTCGAGGTCGATATTCCTGCTGGTGCTCGACATTGTTTTCTTATGAGTAAAGCGAATTAGAAAACAAGAAGTACTCTTGTGGTGCAGACTAAATTTTGTGACGACATGCTGGTGGCACAAATAATATATAATGATTAAGATGGTAAAAAAATTTAAAATATTATTAACAGTATTTATTCTAGTGGTGCTTTGCTCATTATTTTTTATCATAAATAAGCAAGGTAAAGAATCTGTTGACACTGATTTAAAATCTTTAGCAAAAAGAGAACTTGTTGATTTACCAGAATTAAGTGAGCAAACAAAAAAATATGACGCATTTATTCCACACTCTTGGAGACTAGTTGAGGTTGCAGAAGGTGACTTGAATAAAGATGGCCAAAGTGACACGGCTCTTGTAATACAAAAAACAGACAAGAGTATGTTAAAAGTAAATACGTCACTAGGCTCTAATTTACTCAATGTAAATCCTCGTAAAATAATTATTTTATTTCAAAATAATGGAAAGTATTCCGTTGTTTTAGATAACGAGAACGTAATACCATCATCTTCCTCAGAAGACGATTCGTGTGTTGATGATATGCTTGGTGGTTTAGAAATAAAAAATGGAAATCTTCAGATTAATTATGGTTTCTGGTCTAGTTGTGGAAGCTGGGGTGTGTCTAATAATAATTTCGTATTCAGTTATCGGTCTAATCAATTCAAGTTGATTGAACAAGAAGGTAGTTACTTCTCTAGAGCAAACTTAAATGTTAATACTAAAACATATACTAACTACGTAACAGGAGAAATTAATACTACCGTAACAACATTCGTAGAATCTTCTGGAAAAGAAATCGTTAAAAGGGAAACAAAAAAGATTAAAATTGAAAACCTTAAAAATCTAGCTGCACTTACTTTTAAGCAACTTTATTACGGTAAGCAGGATTAAAAATTAGTAGTAAGAATATGTGGATAAAATAATGACCATGATCGAAATCACAAAACCCCAAAAAGAATACGAACTCATAGACTCAGGTGAAGGAGAAAAACTTGAGCGTTTTGGGCTGTATACGCTCCGTAGACCAGATCCTCAGGCACTTTGGAATAAAACTCTTGGTGAAGAGGAATGGAAGCGTGCGGACGCTTTTTATGTTAGAAGTGGCACAAAGGGGCAGTGGCAGTTTAAAAAAGATACCCCAAAGGAATGGCAGATCAAATTCGCTGAACTTGTTTTAACTATTTCTCCGACTCCTTTTAAGCATACTGGGCTTTTTCCAGAACAACTTTCTAATTGGCAGTGGATGGAAAATTTAGTTAAGAGTCATAAGCTAGAAACAGGTACGGAAAAGACAATAAAAGTTTTGAATTTATTTGGGTATACCGGGGGAGCATCTCTTGTTTGTGCAAGAGCAGGTGCGGAGGTGGTGCATGTTGATGCTTCCAAGACTGCTATCGGATGGGGTAGGGAGAATGCAAAGTTAAGTGGGTTAGAGGATGCTCCAATTAGGTGGATGTTAGATGATGTGAGCGAGTTTGTAAAACGAGAGATAAAAAGAGGGAATACCTATGATGGAATACTTCTTGATCCTCCTGCTTTTGGGCACGGTCCAAATGGGGAGAGTTGGAAGATAGAAGAAAATTTTCTTTCATTACTCGATAGTTGTAAGAAGCTATTGGCAGAGCAACCTCTTTTTTTCTTGATTAACGGATATTCTTCGGGGTATTCTGCTTTAGCATATCAAAACAATCTATTAGATTTTAAAGATAAGTACGGAGGTGTTCTGGAAGAGGGAGAGTTGGCCATAGAAGAGTCAAAAACAGGAAGATTACTACCTTCAGGTATATTCGCTCGCTGGGCTAGATTTTAGCTCTTAATTTTGCTAGAATCTTTTTGTAGCTCTTAATATATATGGAATACGAAAACGATCGTTTAGACAGGATAGAAAAGGTGGTTGAGGAAAGTAACCACATTCTAAAGTCGATGAGAAGAGGTTCTCGTTTTGGTCTT
>JANMMK010000095.1:0-3081 GCA_031373235.1 bacterium
TTTCATATTATTTTAATGAATTTTTTTTAGAGTAGTACATATCAACACCAAATCTAAGAGGGAAGAAAATTATCACAGCTGTTTTTTCAATAATCGTTCTAATATCATTAGTTTGAAGTTCAAATACAAATTGAAGTATAAGGTGAAGCATGCCCACAAATATTCCTCCAATCACAATTATTATCACAAATACAGTTAACCTTTTTTCAATATCAGAGTTTTTAATCCTATTAAGAACATTAGTGTTATTGGTTTTATGTGTTTTTAGGAAATGATAAAGTTGTGTACAAAAGAATGGAGAAACTAGTAATAAGCCTTCTCTTATTGATACAATACTGGAACCAAAACCAAACAAAAAGAAACTATATATTGCATATCGAATTCCAGCAAAAAGAATGACTACTCGACGCTGTTGCTTTAAACTAGTCCCGGTCCCCGCTGTCATATGATCGGGTAATGTGTATGCCACATCATTTGCAAAAATAATTCCAAGAAAATCAAAAAAAGCGACCACAATACCTTGAATAAGGTATGCGTAGAGGACAGAATCAAAGCCCCATCCCTGCCATAATGCAATAATAAGAGTAACAACCTCGCTCAATACAATGCCATAGTTTACTGTATTCAGTTTTTGTAAAGTTTTCATTTTTTATTATTGAATACGACCTGATTCATACTCCTGACGCGTAATACTTTTGCTATCAGTAGTGACGAGCACTCCATCAACGAGTTCTTTTTTTATATAAAGATATCCATTTTCACCTTCTTCATAATACTCTCTTTCTGTAAGAACATACTCTCCTTTACTACTAAATGTATAGGTTTTTACAACATAAATTCTACCTTCAGCAGTAATATTCGAATAACTTTCTAAAGTTTTTTTAGTACTATCGAAAAAAGGCAGGTCGACAACAATTAATGGTTTTTCATCAAAAGTACGAGTTGATGGATTGTATCTATATAACGTATAACCGAAGTTGTATCCATTAAAACTACTTCTCAACCACAGATCGTTATACCCATCATATGTAACATCTATGAGATACATAATATCTGGAGCAAGCCATAATGGATCACTTGTATCACGGTAATAACGGCCAAAAAAATTAAAGAATTTTTCTGAAGCCTCAATAGAAAAAAATACTTGATCATCCCGAATTATTTCAAACATGTCCTTACCATCTTTTATTTGAAACCTAATATCAACAGCTTCTTCTCCATTCGTAATTTGAGCACTACAAGTGAAAGGAATGGTAACGGGATTTTCACGAGTACTAATCTCTAAAATTTCACAAGGGAAATACTGAACTCGCTCCTCTGAGGGTAACACTGTTGGTGGTGGAGGAATAACGATATTAAGTTGATTTTTATTTAAATGGAAGTAGTCCTCAATAAAAATATATGTAGGCGTCAGTAAAATTACTAATGTTAAAAAATGAAGAACAATTCTTGGGATACGATGTGGTGTTTCTTTGTTTTTTAATAAACGAACCGAACCTTTTATGGCTATGAGAAACACGGCCGTGTAAAGCGTTATACCTATGACACCAAAGATTGTGAGGACTATAAAACCATTCTGGGTATCTGGATTGTATGTATAGGAATAAATTAAAGCTCCAATAGCTAGCAGTATGATGATTATGATGTAATTTTTTTTTCATATAACTATGCTAACCCAACTGGCCATAAAAAAAGCATAATGATCGTAAAAAATGCTACGAAATAGATAAGGTCGAAGAGATACCCTTTCTCTTTTCGAGCAAGAGATCTCATAGAAATCCCCAGTGTTGTTACCGCGAGAATATGGGGAGGGGTGGGAGTGAATCTACCAAATCCATATTTCGTCCCTAGGATAAAAAATATAAGCATAAAGATAACTAAAAACATTACATCCTCAGCTGATGAAAAATCCAAACCATCATAAAACTCAACAGTATGAGTATCATGTAACAACCTAAAAAACTCTTCAAAAAATGATACCGCAAATAACAGTAGAGGTAAGCCAATGATTATAAAAAGAATGTAGACTTTTTTCATTTTGTTTTATTGATAGAAAGAGTAACAACGTAGTCTTTCTGATTAATTTCTTCACCTTTATCTACGTCATGTTTGGGATATTCAGGATTAAAAACATCAATGCTGAACTGGTAATCACCGTATGTCTCATATACATACTCATACTCTGTTGAATCAGGAGATTTTTTCTGGTAAATAGGAGGATCTCGGAGAAGTATTTTTTTAGCTTGAAGCAGTGGCGTACCGTCTTGATTCACTTGTTCAATAGAAAACTCTGCGATAACACGCCCTGGCACCTCACAGAGTCTATCTTTTGGACACCTACTGTCTTCAACAACTCTCTCGAAAGTTATCATTCCATCTCCAAATTTTACAGATTGCCCCACTTTTAATTTTGCTGTTCCATCGTCAGAAAGAACTACGGTATTGTTTTGAGTTGTAACCTTTCCACCAAACCAATATAGACCCGCGAGTGCGACTACCACTATCAACACTGAGATTATTATGTAAGTTTTTTTCATTTTTTATTCTAATTAAAAGCCAAAGCCATCACAGTTGCATACAAAAGCCAGACATCATAACAAGTTGCAATAATCCAATATACATAAATTATATTTTTATTAACTTTTGAAATATTTCTAAATATCTTTAAGGCAAGAAATAGAAATACCGCGTTAAATATAAGTGCAATAAGGGTCATGACACCAAGAAAGTGCCAAGTACTCTTATAGACACCCGTAAACTCTACAATACCTGGAAAAGGAATGTTGGGCATGAGTGAAACCACCATATACAAAAACAGACAAACTATCGATAAGATTATATTTGTGATGTAAAATAAGAAAATTTTCATATTATAATATTATTTACTCATACATTTTGAGTCGAATTCATTTTTTATAGCACTAAAGTCTTTCTTGTATATAAATTTATATTTTTTGAAGTAAGGTGTGAGAATACCACTTAAACACCTATCCATTTTTGTTTCACCTGACCACAAATCTAAACCATCCACTGAATCTGGTCCCTCTAGGGAGGTAAGAGAGTTTTCTGTTGAATCTATAT
>JANMMK010000096.1:0-4404 GCA_031373235.1 bacterium
TGGAAAGAAAAAAGTAGGAGAGGTTGTTAATATTGAAACTGATATACTAGCAAGATACACAGAGGAGTTATTAGTTAAGAGTTATAAGTAATATGCAAAGAAAAGAAAATAAAAAAACTGTCGTAACTTGGAAAAAAGCAAAGCAAACAAAAATTGCTATTGTCACTTCCGAATTCAACAAAGATATTACCTTTGCATTAGAAGAAGGTGCGATCGAAGAACTTAAAAAGGCAGGTGTACCAGAAAAAAATATTACTGTTGTTGGAGTGCCAGGTGGATTTGAAATACCTTTTGCATGTCAGCGACTTGCCCGAAGCAAAAAGTACAAAGGCATCATCGCTATCGGATGTGTGATTCGTGGGGACACTGACCATTATGTCTATATTGCAAAAGAAGCAACTAGAGGAGTAATGGATGTGATGCTTAAAGAAAATATTCCTATAACAAATGCAATTCTTACTGTAAACAATCTTGCTCAAGCAGAGATACGAGCTACAGGAGACAACAACAAAGGAATAGAAGCGGCACAGGCACTTATTCAGACACTAAAGACTTTTGCAAAGTAGTACTAAAATATTTTTTCTTTTTAGTATTAGACTGTCAGTATACTAGTACACTGACATATCTATCTCTAAAAATAGAAGTAAAAAAAATCGCCCGCTCTAGAGTATAGAGACAAGGCGTTAACAAAAGCGACCTCTACTGGGGTTTATTCCAGCGAGACTTCAGAAGACTCAAGTCTGTTCCTTTAGGGAAAACCGCTGTAACTTCGACTTGATTGTCTTGATCAAGTGCAGACTTCAAACTTGCCGCATCGATAATCCCTTGAATGTCTTGATGTGGAGAATTTTGAGTGTTCAGGAGAGCGTCCCGATAATACTCAAAGCTTCCCACGCCTTGTGCGTTCGGAGTACTTGTTCTGGCGACGGTTATACTTCCGGCCATGCCTGTTTGAGGACCTGCGATAACGAGACAGATGGTGGCGATGCCAAAAAGCCCGTGAATAGTTGGATTGATTTTCATGAAAAAGACCGCTTTGTTGTTAATGAGCGGCTAAAAAAATAATGACACGGAAAAGTTATTTTTGCAAGTTTTTATCTTATTTCTTGGTATTTACTTTTTCTCCATAAGTCTGGCAACCTCTGTACTTAACGCACTCCGCACCTATTTGTGCTCCAAGTTCCATGGATTTTGGTAAAGAAAGGCCTTTTTCTAAACCTCCGATAAGCCCAGCCCTAAAAGCATCTCCTGCGCCTGTCGGATCAATCACTTTTTTGACTTGGGGAGTTTTAACTAAAGTTTCTTTAACCGCTCCGTCTTTTTTCTGATAAAGGAGAGCACCTTCCTTGCCTTTTGTTTCAACCACAGACGAAACACCAAGAGAAAATATGTTTTCTAAAGTAACCAAACTTTTTTTGTAGAATGACAAACTCAGTGTCATTAAAAATTCCAATGTCACTATTTTTAAAAGCTTTCTCTAAAAGTTCTTTTGTAAAATCAATCGCAAGCATTTGACCAGGATCAAATATTACAAGAGCTTTTTTATTTATCTTTCTAAACTCAAGTATTTGTTTAGTTATGCTTTTAGCAGTTCCCGGAGAAAAAATTGCAATTTTTATATTGGAAAACTCCTTTACGGTTAAAAGTTTTTTTAACAAAAGGGAAGGTAACTCAATACTAGAGACACCTCCTTGATAAATACCAATTTGCTCTTTGTTATCGTCAGTAAGTCCATAAAAGGTCGGAGTAAAACCAAATTTAATTTTCTTGATTTTCAAGATTACTCCATATTTTTCAAGGTGTTCTTCGTAAATAGCAATGTCTCTTCCAGCTACCGAAACAAGTGTTGGCTTTATTCCAAGCAATCCAAGTCCGAAGGCAATATTTCCTCCTGTTCCACCAAAATAAATTTCTTTTGCATTTCCGGTAAACATGAGGTTCTGTTTTCCGACAGCCCCATTTTCTATTTGTATTTGTTCACGGATGGTGCCATTAAGAGAAAAAATAGTGTCATACACCAGAGACCCAGAAACAAGAATAGAAGAAGTTTGTAGTCCTGCCTTGCCGTCAGGCAGGTTTGTGTTTTTAGTTTGTAGTTTTTTCATTTTTATTCCATACTTCCTGATAAATTTTTTCTGCTAATTCTTCAACTTTTAAACGAATTTTTGCAATCCTTTCTTCGTTAGTAAACTCTGTTCCTAGCTGTTCAGTTTTTTCAGGGTAAGGTGATGATCCAGAGGAAAATTCTAGTCCCGTTTTTCCAATACTAAGACTTTCACTAAGATCTTGTGAACCACCGTTGAAAAATCTTACTTGCGGATATTCTTTTGTTAAATTATCAATACCACTAACATAACTTCCGTGCGTTGCAACATCGACCATTTCATCCTCCATTAAATCAGGTCTTGCTTTTCCGACAGATTCTATAAATAATTTTGCAGTTCTTCCGTTAGCAATAAAATCTGTTGCTACTAAAACACCTTTTGAATCTTCTACCTTCCTCTTTATTGCATCTCCTACACTTTGTAAACCAATCTCATAACTATTTTTACCACCTGCCACAAAGAGAACATCTGCAGATTTGCCTTCTAAAGACACCTTAGACATAATTTTTTTAATTACGAGCGCTACAATTCTCCCACTAAGTTCATCACTTAGGATAGTGTCATACTTACCCGCATCAATATTTTCTTTTAGTTGCTCAATGAGTGCTGTCATCTGACGCTCTATCTTCTCGAAAATAGAATTGTAGATTAAATCAAGCGCTATCTCGTATTCTTCACGATTTGGGCTTTGATTAAAAGAAGGTATGCGTTCCCAATCATCCATAATTTTACTCCGTTCCTTCTTCCCAACTTGAAAGATACTTCTTTTGATCAGCAGTTAGAGTATCCATTTTAACTTTAAGCGCACTGAGTTTTCTTTTTGCGATATCATTATCAACTTCTTCTGAAAGAGTGTGAACTTCTTTGGCAAGAACTTTAGAATTTTCTTTTATATAAATTACTCCAAGTGCTTGATTCGCAAAACTCATATCCATCACACTTGATGGATGGCCTTCTGCGGCACCGAGGTTTACAAGTCGTCCTTCAGCAACCACAAAGACTTTTCTACCGTCAGAAAGAAGATACTCTTCTGTTGATGGGCGAACTTTTTTAACACTCTTTGAAAGTTTTTTAAGTCCGACGAGATCAATCTCTATATCAAAGTGTCCTGAGTTTGAAATTATGCATCCATCTTTCATTTTTTTGAAATGCTCTTCTCTAAGAACATGCTTGTTACCAGTAACTGTACAGATAAAGTCAGCTGATTTTACTGCTTCAATCATCTGAGCAACTTCAAACCCATCCATAACCGCTTCGAGTGCTTTTACTGCATCAATTTCAGTAACAATTACTCTTGCTCCCATACCTCGAGCTCTGCTTGCAAGTCCTTTACCACACCATCCGTATCCTGCAACAACAAAGACAGAGCTAGCAATAAGCTTGTTTGTTGCACGAATAATACCGTCAAGCGTTGATTGTCCTGTGCCGTATCGGTTATCAAACATATGCTTGGTCTTTGATTCATTTACTGCAACAACAGGAAAAAGGAGTCTGCCTTCCTCAGCAAGAGCCTTAAGACGAATCACTCCTGTGGTTGTCTCCTCAGTACTACCAAGAATTTCTGGGATTTGAGCAACTCGGTTTTTGTGAAGTTCACTTACAAGATCAGCTCCGTCATCCATCACTATATGTGGGCGGGCATCAAGCACTGCATTGATGTGCTTAAAATATGTTTTACTGTCTTCACCTTTAATTGCATACACATCTATACCGAAGTCCTTAGCAAGTGAAGCAGCAACGTCATCTTGTGTTGAAAGGGGATTGGAAGCACAAAGTGTCACCTTGGCACCAGCTTCTTTTAGAGTAATACAGAGATTTGCTGTTTCAGCGGTAACATGAAGACACCCTGAAACACGAATACCTTTAAGAGGTTGTCTCTTTTTAAAATCCGCTTCGAGAGAAGTGAGAACCGGCATATCTTTTTTTGCCCATAAAATCTTTTCCTTCCCTTCTTTTGCTAATGCAATATCTTTTACTTCAAATTTATTTTTCATAGAAAACTATTATATCTAAGCCAAGAAAAAAAGCGACTTTACAAAAGTATAGATATTATTTGAGATAGAGGTCTATTTTTCTTTTATGTTCCTCGTATGTTTTAGAACAATAGTTCTTTCTGTTTTTATGAAAGTAAAATATACATTCCGTCTCTTTTGGATATAGTGCCGCATGGATTGCCGCAAATCCAGGATTGGCAATAGGAGAAGGTGGAAGACCTTTGTTTTGATAAGTGTTGTATGGAGACTCTATGTATTTATCATCTGGAAAAACTTTGGGCCACCAGCCATTTTCTTCTGTGCCC
>JANMMK010000110.1:0-3218 GCA_031373235.1 bacterium
TCTATCTTTTGAAATTTGCGCCACATTTGCCTTACCTTCAATCGATACAAAGCGATCCCTCAAAACAACACCCTTAGAAATAATTGAAATTACTCTTGATAACTGGAGTCATGATAGTGGTTTGTATTGTTTCCAAAAAACTATTGATCCTGATCGGTATCCTCGAATAAAATAATTTTAGTATAAAAAATCACGAAGTGCTTCATAGCTACTTCGCGCGGTATAAAATATTGGAAGAAAAAACTTCCCGGAGCCTAAAAACGTGCAACAATGCTCGAGACAAGTAACCATCCGACCCATATCATCGTGATATTAATAAGCAAATGAAGGACACTTAGTCTTTTCAGTCGCTCACAAACGGCGTCGTATTTTTTTTCTTCATCAATTTCTTCCAAAGGTTCTGCTTCCATTTCGCGAATGAAAATAACACAAAAATATTGTTTTAGCAATAGAAACAAAAGTCTTTGTTTTTGTTAGTATAAGAAGGCAATATGATTAAAGAGCTTTTTTTTACCCAAACCACTGGTCCTGATGCTGTTCGGAATGACCTACCTTTCCAAGAAAGGAATGCAATTGTAGCGATGGTAAAACACCCAACTGACAACTCTTTTATTTGCCTTACTTGGAAAAAAACAGACTGGAAAGGTTTTGTTATTGGAGGTATAGAAGGAGACGAATCAAAAGAAGACGCGGTTCGAAGAGAGATCTTGGAAGAGACAGGGTACAAGAACATAAAAAGCATTACTGTTTTTCCGCTCATCATGCATTCAAAATTTTTTCAGATTTTAAAACAAGTTAATCGCTTCGCGCACTTTTATCCTGCACTCGTAATACTTGAAGACGAAGAAAAAGTAGCTTTAAGCGAGGAAGAAAAAAATCTTCACGATATTTCTTGGATAAAACAAGAAGATGTCCTGGAATTTTTAAATGTGCATGATATGAAGGAGATTTGGAAAGAAACTATATTAAAACAATAAATATGAAAAAATACGATCACAAAAAAGTAGAGAGCCGATGGCAAAAAGAATGGAATAAAAAGAAACTCTACAAAACTAGCGAAACAAAAGGTAAAGAATCTTGTTATGTTTTAGATATGTTCCCATACCCATCAGGGGACGGTCTTCATGTTGGGCATCCAAAGGGATATATCGCAACAGATATATACTCACGATTTAAAAAGATGTCTGGATATAATGTCCTTCATCCAATGGGATGGGATGCCTTTGGCTTACCAGCAGAAAACTATGCCATCAAAAACAAAGTGCATCCTGAAGTAGCGGTAAAGAAAAATATAAAAAGATTTAAAGAACAACTTTCAAAGATTGGTTTTAATTATGATTGGGAGAGAGAAATTTCTACTACTGATCCTGAATACTACCGTTGGACACAGTGGATTTTCTTACAGATGTATAAAAATGGTCTTGCTTACGAATCAAACGAACCGATAAACTGGTGCCCGTCGTGTAAAACAGGTCTTGCTAACGAAGACTTGGAAGACGGAAAGTGTGAGAGATGCGGAAGTGTGGTTGAGCAAAAACCAATCAGACAATGGGTGCTCAAAATTACTGACTACGCAGACAGAATGCTTGAAGATTTGAGTTTACTTCCAAAATGGCCGGAGTCCATAAAAGAATCACAAAAGAACTGGATAGGAAAAAGTGAGGGAGCAGAAGTAGATTTTAAAATTAAGAATTATAAACTGAGTATTAAGGTTTTTACAACAAGAATTGATACGATTTTTTCTGGTACATTTCTTGTGTTAGCCCCTGAACACAAACTTACCCTAAATCTACTCGAAAACGAAGGACTAAAAATTGAAAATAAAGAAGAAATTAAGAAATATATAGATCAAGTTAAAAACAAATCCGAAGTCGAGCGAACAGACAAAAACAATAAAAAAGGTGTTGAAATAAAAGGCCTTGCAGCAATAAACCCTGCAACAAATAAAGAAATGTCTATTTGGATTTCTGATTTTGTGCTCGGACATTACGGTACCGGAGCGGTATTCGCTGACGCTCATGACAAACGAGATTTTGATATGGCTAAGAAATACAACATTCCGCTTTCAACCTCAATACTTCCAACTAAATCAACAAATGAAGAAGTTTTGAAAATAAAAAATCTCGAAATTTGTTTTGAGGGTGAAGGCATTTTATATAACTCATCTCAATTCGATGGACTCACTTCTTCAGAAGCGAGACCTAAAATTATTGATTGGTTAGAAATAAAAGGTGCAGTAAAAAGAAAAATAAATTACAAACTCCGTGATTGGGTATTTTCTCGTCAACGATACTGGGGTGAGCCGATACCTCTTATCCACTGTGATCCGCCAGCTGGCGGATGCGGAGTTGTTCCTGTTCCTGAAAAAGATTTACCGGTAGTTTTACCAAAAGTTAAAAATTATGAACCAACAGGGACTGGAGAATCTCCTCTAGCAGGTATAGAAAAGTGGGTAAATGTAAAATGTCCTAAGTGTGGAGGAAAAGCAAAACGAGAAACAAACACAATGCCACAGTGGGCGGGGAGTTGTTGGTATTACCTTCGGTTTATTGATCCTAAAAACAAAAAGGCACTAGTTGATCCAACAAAAGAAAAAGAATTCATGCCTGTCTCTCTATATGTTGGTGGCGCAGAACATGCAACAAGACATCTTATCTACGCACGCTTTTGGCACAAGTTTCTTTACGACCAAAAAATTGTTTCTACGAAAGAACCGTTCGAGAGATTGCACTCTGTTGGTCTCATTGCTGCGGAAGATGGAAGAAAGATGAGTAAGCGATATGGAAATGTAGTAAATCCAGATGATGTCATTGCTCTTTACGGGGCAGATACACTTAGAGTTTACGAAATGTTTATGGGACCTTTTGCATCTGGTATTAGTTGGAGTACAGACAATATGATCGGCTCAAGAAGATTTTTAGAAAAGATTTGGAGTATGAAAGAGTTCATAACAAAAAAAGAAAGTGAAAGAGTCACGAGAGAACTACATAAAACAATAAAAAAAGTTGGTGAAGATATAGAAAATTTTTCTTTCAACACAGCCATTTCAGCTATGATGATTTTTGTAAATACTGTATATGACGAAAAAGTTATAACAAAAGATTCCTACAAAACTTTACTTGAAATACTTACTCCCTTCGCTCCTCACCTCACTGAAGAATTGTGGCAACAAATAGGAGGAAAAAAGTCTATTTATCTTTCAAATTGGCCAACATTCA
>JANMMK010000056.1:0-7317 GCA_031373235.1 bacterium
GAAGCCTTTGGGGAACTTCGAAGTCGAGGCGCTAAAGTTGCTGACATTGCCATCTTAGTAGTTGCTGCAGATGAAGGAGTAAAACCTCAGACTATTGAAGCACTAAAAACAATCAAGGACGCTGGCATACCATTTATTGTGGCAATGAATAAAATAGACCGACCAAACAGTGACATAGAAAAACTAAAAGGAAGTCTCGCTGAAAACGAAATTTTTGTTGAAGGATACGGAGGTGATGTTCCTGCTGTACCAGTTTCGGGAATAAAAGGAACTGGAGTAAAAGACCTTCTCGATATGATACTCCTGATGGCAGACCTTGCTGAACTCAAGACTGATGTAAGTGCAAAACCCGAAGCAATCGTCATCGAGGCATCCAGTGATAAAACCAAGGGCATAAGTGCGACACTTATTTTAAAACAAGGAACACTCAAAGAAGGACATATTCTTGTTGCAGAAACTGGTTTTACCCAAACAAGAATCCTAGAAGATTTCCAAGGTAAAAAAATAACCACCGCTTCTGCTAGTGATCCAGTTCGTGTTGTTGGATGGAGCAGTCTTCCTCCTATGGGAAGTATTGCTGTTTGCGTATCATCAAAAAAAGAAGCAGAAGAACTTGTAGAAAACAATAAACTCGAAAAAATTAAATCAGAAGGTATCATGGATATCGGTGGAGGAAGTGAACACTCTGTCACCATACCCATAGTCATAAAAGCATCTAGCACAGATGTACTAGAAGCAATTATCCATGAAATCAAAAAAGTAAAACACGAAAGAATTATCCTTAAAATACTTAACAAAGGCATTGGCTTCATTTCAGAAAGTGATGTAAAACTAGCAACATCAAAACCAGGAAGTGTGGTACTCGGATTTGATACTAAAATAGATAACCAAGCAAAAATTCTTTCTGAAAGAGATTCGATTAAAATAGAAACATTCTCAATCATCTACAAACTAACCGAATGGCTAGAAGCATACATGCAAGAAAAAATGCCCAAAATCAGCATTGAGGAACTTCGAGGTAAAGGAAAGATTCTTAAATTCTTTAGTGCCACCAAGGACAAACAAGTGCTCGGGGTAAGAGTTGTTGAAGGGTCACTCGCCGTTGGGGATGAAGTAAAAATAATGCGACGAGAAGCCTTTATCGCGAAAGGTAGAATAAAAGGACTGCAACAATCTAAAGTAGAAGTAAAAGAAGTAGTTTCCGGACTTGAATGTGGCGCAATGATAGAAGCAAAGATGGAATTAGCACCAGGAGATTTTATAGAAGCTTATAGTACCGTAGAAAAATAATTATATGTTACGAAAACCAAACCCTCACAGAGAAGAAAGAGTTGAAGAAATATTAAGAGAACTTGCTTCAAAGTTTATTCTAGAAGAAGGCACAAAAACATCTCTTATAACTGTCACAAAAGTAAAACTTTCCTCTGATGGTGCATACGCAACCATACTCTTCACTGTATACCCTGAAGCAAAAGAACATGCAGCCTTAGAATTCGCAAAAAGAAACCGAAGTGAGTTTCGGGAATACATAAAAGAAAAATCTCGACTAGGTAGAATTCCTTTTATAGACTTTGAAATAGACCTTGGTGAGAAAAATAGACAAAAAATTGACGCTTTAGATACAAACTAATTACTTGAGGCGTGGGCGGGAATTGAACCCGCGCATGGAAGTTTTGCAGACTTCAGCGTTACCACTTCGCCACCACGCCTTATTTCTATACAAAGATTAGAGTAACATATTTTAAAAAAATTAAAACTTGTCGAAGCGGGGGGGGGGGGGAATTATGAACAAATAAAAAAATACGTAGCGGAAAATAATTTTTCGATAAGTCATTTTACGGGATATGCATGGTCAAAGGGTAAAAAAATACCTAAAGAGCCAGTCATCCCTTTAAAAGATATCTTGGTAAAAAATAGTAGTTTTCAAAGCCACAAACTAAAAAAAAGATTGTTCTCTGCTGGTATCAAAAAACAAGCATGTGAAATATGCTCTTGGCAAAAAATGGCTTCTGACGGTAGAATACCTGTTGAGCTTGACCATATTAATGGGAACAGGCATGATAACAGAATAGAAAATTTAAGAATCCTCTGTCCAAACTGTCACAGCTTACAATCTACCCACAGAGGATTGAATAGAAAAAATGCCCGAGTGCTGTAACTGGTAGCCAGCCTCGACTTAAAATCGAGTGAGGGAAACCTCGTGTGGGTTCGATTCCCACCTCGGGCACCAAAACAAAAAACCGGCTTTCTGCCGGTTTTTTGTTTTGGTCGAAGGGAATCGAAAGCCGGAGTAACTTGGTTACGAGGTAGGGTCGCGAGCTTTTTCAGCAGAAAAAGACTTGTGACCATTCCCACCTCGGGCACAAAATCATATTTTAATAAACCAATGAACCTACTTAGAAAACTTTACCCTCCAATTTTAGTAATTCTTCTTTGTCTTTTTACTTTTATAAAAGCATACACTGGACACTCCATTGGGTTATTTGTGAATAATTTTTTTCCTTGTGTTCAAGAACCAATGGAATCCTTTCCTTGTTTTGGGATTTATGATATTGCCGCAATGCTACTCGCTTTAGTTTTAGGAATTGTATTTATAGGAATTATAATTTTTAGGATAATCAAATACCTCGCAGCAAGCTGACGAGATATGACATGAGTTCGTCACTCACATCATATCCATAGCAACAAGCTACGGGGTATTAACGCCCTTTAGCTTCCTCGACTCGAAAATATAAAAGAAGACTTTTCTATTTTGCTCGCTCTACGTCGCTAATAAATGTTCAAGAGCCAGTAAGAATTGGTTCCAAAAAGTTTCATTCCCCATGTAAAAAATGGGTATTACAAACTACCTCAAAGCACCCTTCATGATACTTTTCGTATCTACAAAATGATCCTCCGAGTCCAAAACAACCAAAACAAATTTTTCTTTTTTATCATTCTCAAACACTGTTACTAAATTCTTTTTTGCAAGTGGTGTCTCCCCTGTTTTATATCCAAGAATATATTTTCCAACTTCAAAATCTTTTAATAACTCATTCGTTGAAATAGCTTGGTGATGTAATTCTCCTCTTTGATTTTTTATACCAATTTCAGTGTGTAGACCCATTTTCAATATCGAAGGTTTTTGTAAAAACAGATAAGACATAAAACGAGCCAAGTCATACACAGAAGAAGTATTACTTACTGCAGAAGGACTTAGGTCAAGTCCCGAAGAATTCTTAAAAGAAGTCATTTTTAAACCAAGTTCTGTTGTTTTGAGGTTCATAAGATTAATAAAATATGCTTCCCCCTTTTTTTCTGCCAGCGCCCGTGCAATATCGTTATCAGATTCAACGAGCAAAGAAGTAACAGCATTTTCTAAATCAAACACATCACCAGAGAGATACCTTTGCTTACTTCCGGGACCAATTACCTCATCTCCAATCCTCACCTCTCCAGTTAAAGACTCCGCAGAAATAAGCGCTGTCATAAGCTTTGTAATGCTTGCTATTGGTTTTATTTCCTTAGTGGTATCACTACCATCAAGATAAAACGGAACATTTGTTTTAGGTAAACAATACAATCCCCAAGACTTACTAGTTATTTCTGTTTTGTTTATTTTAAACTCTGTTCCACAAGGCATCTCATCTAACACCCACAAATCTTTTTGCCAAGTCCAATCACTTCCCATACCACCAGAAAAATATAACTTACCTTTAAACACATAAGCAGTATGATCTTCTCTTCCGGTCCACTCTCCTTTTACAGGAAGTTCTTGCCAGTCAATACCATTTCGAGAAATAAAAGTATCACCTATACCCACATCATTTACAGCGTCTAATCCACCAATAAGCCACACATAATCCTTATAGACGACTAACCCATGCCCTTGTCTCTTACCCCACAATGTTGAAGATGAAACGAGAGACCAATAAACTGCATCTTCTGATGACCAAATGTCATCATACCCTTCGTCGTTAAAATTCATTCCAGAAGTAAGCCAGAGCTTATCATTGAAAGAGACAACATCATGATCCCACCTCTCATGCCAAGGCCCTGCAGAAACTTTTTTCCAAGAAACGCCGTCAACCGACTCCCATACATCATTAAAAGTCTTTCGGAGTTCATAACTCACTCCACCAATAAGATACAACTTATCCTTAAAAGCAATAACCTTCTGTCCTTCTCGTCCTCCAAAATCAGGAACCTTCACTATCTTTTCCCAATCAATACCGTTTTGTGATTTCCAAATACCAACGTTATATCCAACCTGAGGACCCCAACCCCCATATAAATACAAAGCCCCCTGCCATGAAATAACAGAAGCCGAACGAAGTTTCGGAAGATTGCTTTCTTTTTTTTCTTCTACCCACGAGACGCCAACACTACTACTCCAAATATCATTAAAATAATCTGCCTGCTCGTAAATAACTGTTTTAGGTCCAACAATTCCTTTCGTGCCATCAAGACCCCCAAATAAAAAAACTTTTTCATTAAATTCATATATCGTATGGGAATCTCTTCCTCCCCAAGGCACCACCCCATCAACTTCCTTCCAACCAGAAGAAAGCGGATCAAAGCGTTCCGTTGGTTTAAATTCATTAACAATTTTTTGTTCTACGTTACTAAAATAAGCACTATTAAAAAACAAAAATCCGGTAAGGATAAGAAAAAAAATGATACTCGACAGGATAATGTTTTTATTCAGATTCATGGGTGCAACAACTTATCTAATTCCTCTCTTACAACGACTCTATCGTCCCAAGAAATTTCTTCCCCACCAATGAGCATTGACTGTTCTGAACCTTTGCCAGTAACCATCACCACGTCCCCCGAAGTCGCTAAAGATAAAGCTTTTTTAATTCCATCTCTTCGATCCAAAACCACAAACAAATCTTTACCCTCCACCTTTCCTTCTTTTAGTGCGGCTTTTGCAATATCATCAGCAATAGGAAATGGATCATCCTCGTAAGGATCAACATTAGAAACAACAACCATATCTGCCAGCCTCCCCACAACCTCCCCCATAGCGCCTCGCTTCGCCTTATCCCGTCCTCCTCCTTCAGCGCCTAAGAGTATTATTGTTTTATTCACCCCTGCCAAATTTCGTGCAGTCTCGGTTGCAAAAGTCATACTCTGTTTTTCGTGAGCATAGTCAACAAACAGACGAAAATTTTGTCCGCTCTTTATTTCCTCCATTCTTCCAGGTATCAAAGAAACACTAGAAAGCCCTGCCTTTATCTTTTCCTCTGAAATAGAAAATAACTTACCAACAACCAGAGCAGGAAGGGCATTAATGACATTAAACTTTCCCGCAATTCCAAGAATATATTTTTGTCCATGAACTATAAAAGAAACACCAGAAGCGTCTTCATTTACAAACTCTGGCGTATACTCACTTGAAGCAGAAAGAGCAAAATGAATTTTTCTATCAGTAGGAAAAGAAAGATAAAAGGGTGCGTGCTCGCTATCAATGTTTGCAATAGTAGTTTTAGGAAATACCTTACCTCTAAACATCTTTGTTTTGCTCTTTTTTAGGGCAGAAAATAAAGCACCCTTTGCTTTTTTATAATTCTCAAAATTACCATGAGACTCAATATGCTCAGGAAATAAATTGGTAAACACCGCAATGTCATATGCGATACCGATATGCCTATACTGTGCTAACCCCTGCGAAGTAGTCTCTACTATCGCAACTTCACATCCTGCTTTATACATATTTTTTAAAAACTTTTGTATCACACATCGCCCTGGCATAGTCATATGGAAGCTATTTATTTCTTCCAAATCACCGATCTTAATATTTGCAGTAGTCACTACCCCAGTTTTGATTCCTCCCGCCTGAAGCACTCCATGAATAAAGTTTGTAGTAGTTGTTTTTCCTTTAGTACCAGTAACCCCAATAATAATCATTTTCTTGGCAGGAAATCCATACAAACAGGCACCAAAAAAGGCATAAGTATAGTAGTATAAATTAAATAATCTTTTAGGTACTATTTTTTTAAGAAATGATTTCATATCCTACTTTTTAAATGACAATAAAAACTTTCTGGTCATATATAGATAATACCAGAATGGTTTCAAAACAATATCAAAAAAATCTCCGTGACGAAGCTTCTCTCCTCCAAAACGAACTTTGAAATTTGTAATACCTTCCCATTGCATATTCTCTTTTTTTTCTAAGTCACTAATCGCCCCAAAACTATACCGCTTCATACCTCGTCTTTTAGCCTCAACAATACCTTGCCACTTGAGTAAGTATGGGGCACAGACATCACGATGAAGTTCGTTTGATCCCCCAAACAAATAGGTAGCGGCATCACCAAAACAAAACACCAAATCCATTACCAGTACTTCTCCTTCATAACTACCTTTTAGCAAAAATCCACTCTCCTCTTTTTCTATTGAAGTAAAAATACCTTCAAAATATTTTTTTTCATGAGCCTTGAAACCGTTTCTTTCTGCAGTCTCGTTTATTAAGTTCATAAAGTCTTCAAGATGAACCAAAAGATTTTTTTCTATTTTTTCTACTACCACTCCACGCTTTTCTGCTAGACGAACAGAATATCTAGCTTTCTGATGCATACCCATAAGGAGCTCTTCTTCTGTTTTTTCAAGTGGTAATACCCACTCCAGACGAGGTTGCATATATGAACCACACGCACACCGAAGAGAAACTTTTGGAAAATTTTTCTGAATATCAGGTGAAACAAAATGTTCCAACCTAATAAAAACAGTTAGAGGAAAAAGTTTCTTTATAAAAGAAGTGACTTCATTTTTAAAATTAATAAAATCCTGTGTAGAAAAATTTTTTGTAGCAACAGGTCCATATGGGCTATACCAATACAAAAACTTACCCCCGAATGAAAAACTGATCAACTGCACTAAACACTTCACCTCCGAAGTACTTCCTTCGTAAAAGAACCTAACCACATTTCTATCAAGACATTCCTGCCAACTTCCGTACGAAAAACTTTGCCCGAAGTTTCCTCCAAGTGAAACAACACTCTGATCCCAAATCTCTTTATTTGTAATTTCTATTAGACTCATGTTAAAAATATAAAGAGATTATAACATGGCACACTTTGATTTTTCTCCTTTTTTTGCTATATTTCAGTGACATAATTTTTATGTATGCGCCCGTGGCTGTTCCTGCCTGTCGGCAGACAGGTTGGTAGTTAAAGTTGGAGTTTGAAAATTGAATACCATCATAGGCACATAGCTGTTTTGGTAGTTAAAGTGGTAAAGTAAAACTAAATATAATATGCGCCCGTGGCTGTTTTGGTAGTTAAAGTTTGAAATTGAAAATTGAATAAATGTATGCGCCCATAGCTCAGC
>JANMMK010000007.1:0-22604 GCA_031373235.1 bacterium
GCATGAAATATTTATTTAAATTAAGCCAAAAAGAAAACTCGTTTTTGTCATTTACAAATCCAGACCAACCGATTCGATAAATCGTTACATTACCGTTTTTTTCTACGGACGGGAGATTACTATCCATCCGAAGTGTCACCATATCAAACTCAAAATCTGTCCCTAGTCTGTCCGTAATCTCTTTTACTGCCACTTCTGCCCCACTAACAAAACGAGGGTAATACAACAGTGTATAGATAAGGACTCTCTTCTTGTCTTTCATAGCATCCATTTAAGCATCAAGCTCGATTATTTCAAAGTCAGAAGCCCTAAATTCATCACCTGAAGCAAGACTCTCTTTCTCTTCTTTTAACACCAAGCAAACAGAAACAACTCCAAAAGTCATGACAACTAAAAGGTACATAAATATCATAAAATTAGTCGATCTTTAATACCCGCCTAAGAATATCTTCTGGAAGTTCTTTTGGTTTTTGCACTGTATCAATATGAGGCCTTGAGGCAACATGTTCTTTTGGTGGAACTTCTACTTTTGGTGTCTCCGTAAGCACCGGAGCTTCTTTAACCAAAACCTTACCACCAGCAACCTCAAAGAGGGCTTTCCTCAAATCATCTAAGTGTTCTTGCGAAGGAATCTTTTTTGTCTCTGGTCTTGGTGTACTACTTTGTCTCAAGTAACTAAGCGACACAGCTTTTCTTAAGTCCTTCTCCCGCTTTAAAGCATCTGTTTCTCTATCTGTTTTAGGTACCTCAGCTAGAGTATTCGCAAGTGGCTTATGCCCAAGTACAGCTTCGAGTGCAGAATCTATCGTATTCTTTTTTCTAAGTTGTGACTTTTCTTTTTTATCTGTTTCAATGTCAGCCTGCATCTCTAAATGCCAATTTCTAATATCTTCTTCGACATTCGCTCTTGGACGAGAAAAGTTTTCTCTAGATAGTTTTATAATTTCTTCTTTTGGATTAGTGAGGGGTTTTGCAACCGGTGGAAGAGTTGTTGCTGAAAATGGCTTTGAAGATACTCCGTCAATCATAAGCTTGAGATAAATCTGTGCAAACCCAAGACTAACCAAGTCTTCTTGTGTAAAGAATGGCGCAAACTCTTTTTCTAGAAATTCAGCATCAAACGCACCGACTCGAAAAACAATCATCGAACCAACGTTCCCGAATACCGCTGCACGCACTTCCTCTGTCATCTGTTCTATATATTGGTGTGCAATAGTCAGTGCAAGTTTATATTTTCTAGCTTCAGAGAGAATGTCTGCAAAACTTTCATTCGCAAAGTTCTGAAACTCGTCTACAAATAAATAAAAAAATGGAAGTTTTTCTAAATCACTTTCGTGAACGTCCGCACGACTCATTGCCGCCAAATAAATTTTAGTAATGATCATCGCTCCCAGAAGATTAGCATTTGCTTCTCCCACCTTTCCTTTTGAAAGGTTGATGATAAGAATCTTTCCTTCATCCATCACTTTCCTAATATCGAAAGCACTTTTTGACTGTCCGACCATGTTCCGAACAAGTGGATTTGAAATAAATTGTCCAATTTTGTTTTGAATTGCCGCACCCGCTTCCTGCATATACTTTGGACCATATTTTGCAAACTCATCTACCCAGAAACTTCGAACCGAAGGGTCGGTAACATTTGAAACTACTCTTTCTCGATACGCTTCATCAGCGAGCATTCTGTTTACCCCAAGAATAGTTGATCCAGGATTCTCCAGTAAAGCGAGCATGACATTGTTCAAAATATATTCCATTCTTGCACTCCATGCATCAACCCAGATACGCTTAAAAGCCGACATGAGACCGTTGGCAACAAGATGCCTCTTATCTGGACCCACATCTTCAAGCACATTAAAAGAAATAGGATTCTCAAGATCAAAAGGGGCTAAATAAATAACATCTTTTTTTCGTTCTTCTGGAATATATTCAAGAAGGAGTTCTGCTGTCTTACCGTGTGGATCAATAAACGCAAGTCCTTGGCCGTCCTTGATATCTTGAACAGCAAGATTTTCAAGAAGAGTAGACTTACCCATCCCTGTCTTTCCAATAACATACATATGCCTCGAACGATCTTTGGTCTTAATACCAAATTTTATTTTTCGATTCCGAGCATCAGTCTCGGCAAAATACATTACTTTGTTAGGATCTTCCATGGATAGTTGGATAGTTGGATAGTTGGATAGTTGGATAGTTGGATATTAAACCAACACCAACAATCCAATTCCTATTATAAATTATACAATGAAAACAATATAAAAAAAATAACTCCAAAAATATCTCTCCTCTGTATTTTTGTTCTTACCCTACCAACTACAACCTACTCCCTACCAACTTCCTCATTAAGCGCTCCCCTCGTATATTTATTACTAGGACTCCACAAAAACCATGACGTCAGTCCTGCATCATATGTTGCCTTTATTTGTGCTTTTACTTCAGCAATATCGTAATTTCCTCCGTAATCAAAATCTTGGAGCCACGGACGGAGTTTTAATTCATCTTGTGGAGTAAATGTGTAAACCGCTGGTGTACTGGTACCGATTCTTTCATTTGAATTTAGTTTTATTTTTGTAGTAGAGGCAACGGCCCGAGACACCGCAACCTTCATAGAATGATTTACTACTTCATAAACATGTTTGTTTGGATCCGCAAAACCCATGAAATTCTTTGGATAATGCGACGGATAAACCATTGGTGCCACATAATCAAAATACATGAGTGCTGGTTCGAGTAATTGGCCAATATTTAAATCATCATAGTTAGTCGTAGTCATACCGAAAACATCTCCAGAAATAACTATACCTTCTGGCTTTAAAGTGTCGTGAAGATATTTCCAAAAAGATTCAATCACTTCTGCTTTATTCTTTCCAAGAGAATGTTCAAAATAAATATCTTTCATGTTTCCATCAGATGGAAACCGTATATAGTCAAAGTTTATTTCATCGAAGCCTGCCTTGTGTGAATCTTTTGCTAACGAAACCGCATGATCCCACACTTCTTTTGACCCTGCATCCATAAAAGAAAGTCCTTTGTTATCTTTCCACACAACACTCTTATCTGAAGACTTCTTAACAGCAAGATCCGGTCTCTTCTTCGCAAAAAATGGATCTTGAAACACTGTCACCCGACCAATTCTATAAATATTCTTTTCATACAATGTAGTAAGAAATTCTTTCATATCTGAAACACTACACTCTTTTGAAACATACTCATTCCATGTGTCGTTTGGAGCAAAAGAAATATGCCCACTGTAATCCTTGATATCTATCACAACCGCGTTAAGCTCTGTTTCTTCAATCAAAGTGACAAGTTTGTTTCGAATAGAAGGAGTCCCCGCAACACACGCAGACATATATATCGCCTTCATAGGTTCAGGGGTTGCAATATGAGGGGTTTTAAATTCTTTAATAACTGGAACCTCAGCCACATTCTCTTCATCACTTGATATTAAGTTTTCAACAGAGGCACGTCCATCAAACTCTACTGAAAAAAAATCCGGCAATAACTTAACGGCTAATAAGTATCCCGTCCCAATAAACACAATAAAAATAAAAAAACTTCTCATGTTTTACCCTTGTTCATTATCACCAGAAACCATTGTTACTTCTTTAGCTACAGGGCGACTCTCACTAAACGACACAGAAGAACTCGAACTCTGCGCACTCGTAATTTTTTTATGAATAGAATAAAGGGCAAGTATAATAATAACTCCGGATAATAGAGCAATACCAACTCTTCTTCCGAGTGGTGGGATATCAGAAAAAGCTACTAAAATAACTAAAAAACTCAGAATAATTTCAATTTTATCTCTTTTCATCCGGTTAGAAGCAGGTCGCGGTCAGCATACTCTGCTTAAATATTTATTGAAGTTTTTAATAACATTTTTTTAATATCTATCCTGTATGAAAGCCGTGACCGCGGCTTCTAACGGGATCATATAGGTAAGTATATCAAAAAATTAATTTGAAACTACTACTACAAACTCCCCCTAAATCATTTTGGTCACAAAATGATCGGGCGAACACTTGTACCTCAAATGTTTTAGCCCCTAACTTACAATAACTACGAACTCCCCTCTGACCTTATCAGGATTCAATGTAAAAAAATCTAAAACTTCTTCTGGGCTACCCGATACGGATTCCTCAAACATCTTAGTGATTTCCCTTCCGATAAACACTCTTTTCTTTGGCGCAAATTTAACCAAAGATTCTAAAGTTTTAGTAATCCGATGTGGCGATTCATAAAATACATAAGGTCGTTCTCCGCCAACTGGCGGATTAGCCATTTCTTTAAACAAGGTCTCTCTTCCTTTCTTGTGAGGTAAAAATCCTAAGAATACAAACTCTCCACCGGTGATTCCGCTTATCGAGTAACAAGCGGTCAATGCGCTCGCTCCTGGAACAGACAAAATTTTTGTCTCATGCAATTCTTCACGAATCTTTTTTACCAAAAGACTCCCAGGATCAGAAATAGTTGGCGTCCCCGCATCAGAAACAAGTGCAATATTTTTTCCCTCTCGAAGCATCTCTATAATCTCATCTATTTTTGAGAGACTACTTTGAGTGTGGTAACTTTGCATTTTGTTTTTAATTTCAAAATGCATTAAAAGCTTTCCGGTTTCTCTCGTATCTTCACACAAAATCAAATCAACTTCTTTAAGCACGCGAATAGCCCGAAGAGTCATGTCTTCGAGATTACCTATTGGAGTTGCAACTATGTATAGTGTTCCCATTTCTCTACAGTACCTGAGTACTCCTACTTTGTAAATTTAAAAGTGGAAATTATTTTATCCAAATCTATATTTACTTTATTTTCATCAAAATGCGGAGAATAAGGAGGGTCAGCAAAACCTCTGGAATCTCGATATCCTATTGATTTTGATATTCTATAGCACTGTCTGTTAGAAATTGTTGTAAACAATGAATACCAACCACGTTGACCACCCATAGCACTGTCCGAGATTGGCTGGCGAGGATCAAAGTGAAAGGTTGTATCGCCGATTTCTTTTGAAGCAGACAATTCTGGACCACTTGGACCATATCGGTAGCAATTATCGGTCTTTGAACTGGGAGAAATATTAATAAAGGCTCCACTAAAATCTGTTCCTTTTTGATAATCCTTTGAGGTATTTATTGATAAAGTAAACGAGTTTGTTTCATTAAAAAAACCACCGTCTTTTGATTCTTGTATTAAAAAATCTTTAGGATATTTTATTTCAAACCCAAACTCTTCATTTTTGTATGTCTTCCAATTAGAAGTATCAACAGAATTCTGGAGAATTACTGGGAGTTCAAAAATATCTCCCTCCCCTTTTCCACTTGGATCTTCTTCTTTAAAAACAACTTTCATTTCTGTACCGTCTGGAAGTCCAATACCCCCGTTGTTAAAGTTAAGAACTACTGAAAAGTCAGTTTTGTCTGTCATCCATTCTGATACAGGAACAGGTATTCCATTTGTTATTTGCTTCCATCCATCGTCGTGATTAAAGTACAACTCTGCAGTTCCGGCCTGACCTTCAAACATAGTCCATTTTGAGTCACAATTTACGGTGTTATCAACCACACCTTTTATTTCAAGTGGAAAAGAAACTTTTTGGTTACGAGAAATATTTGAAACAGAAAGTCCACAAGAAGCTCCCTTAGATATCGGGGCTGTCCATCCTTTTTTAAATCCCTCAGGACAATCTAAATCACAGTTTTGAAATCTACACTTTTCTCCTGTTTCTCTTTCACATTCCTTTTGTGAAGAAAATACAGTATTACTTTTGCTGTTTAAAACAGAAATTTTTGTTTTATCTTGATAATTGACATATACGTAGACAGATAAAGTAAGTAAAAGGATAAAAATGATACTAAGTAAAATTATATTTTTATTTTTCATTTGTTTTATTTTTATATTGTATCATTTCTAAAACAACTTTCTGAAGTAACTCTTCCTTCGAAACAACGACTCGAAGCCTCTTACGATTTTTTAATATAAGAAAATATGTATCTTTATGGACAAGGTCTTTAAATACTTTTCCCGTATCTTTTGAAAAAGGAAGCAACTCTTTTAAGGTTGTGCTCTCTAGAGAAATATCTTTTGTTTCTAAGGATAAAGATATTTTGTCATTAGTCGTTTTGCTATATAACTCAAACAAATTATCAGTGTCATGTAATACCGTCCACCCTTGTGGTTTTTCTATATATAGATTCCATATCGGTTTACTAAACAACACCGCATCTTCTTGGCCTCTAAATGTATCTAGCGTTCTAATTGATTCAATAATATTCTTTGCTTCTGTGGCCTCCAGACGATCAGAAAAAGCGTTCTTAGGTAAAGATGCTTCCCCCGTATCTCCTTTTGCATACCTTTTAAATCCCCTACAGACAAGATTAACAATCGTCTCTCTGCTACTTAAATCTAAACAAAGCTCAAAATACACCCTTGTAACCCCCTTATCGTCACTTACAATAACTGGAGGTGAAGCAAGAACCACAAATGCGTTCGGCTCACCCTCATAGGTATAACTAGAATCTTTCACTGTCCATAACTTTGGATAATACAAAGAAAAACCATACCCAATATTTTGATATTGAATAAAATCTTCTGGAACAACAAAAGGAGTTGAACTCGCTTCAACCGAAACAACCTCTTTCGTTTCAATAGTTGTTGTTGCAAGCAAACCCTCTACATCTACTTGCTGTTTTACCTCGCTGTCCTTTAGATAAGACATGACCAACCTGACCTCTTTAAAAAGACGGAACAGTCCGAATGCCAAAAAAATAACTAGTATCCATGTCAGACTAGCACTAAACTGACGGGTATTACGCATAAACTATTTTTCAGCTTTACGAGATTCTGTCACTAATGAATAAATCATTTGTTTTGCTTCTTCTGGATTATTAGCATTTTTTAGATAAAATTCGTTCCGTGAACCAGCGGTCTGAATAGTTATCATTCCAATCTTCAAAAAAGTTTCAAGCATCCCATGCACCTCTACAGTTATATCTTCTATATCTTCAAGACGAACAGTTGCAACATCTCGAGAAAAAAGACCAGCTTGATCAATATCGACCACTCGGTGATTTGTCACCACCCACACATCAAGATAATAATCAGTCCATTCAACAAAATACATAACCCATAAAGCAAGTAGCCAGAGCGAGTAGAAAAATCCCCCTGTATACAAAATCTTGTCGCTGACTTCTTTATCGCCGAAAGAAACAAACACTCCGAGTGCAACAACCGGAAGTAACGCCAAAAATCCTAGACCAACTCCCCAAGTAAAGAGTCTCCACCAATGTTTACGGGTGAGACCAACAACATACTCTCCTGATTCAAGTTCAATAACACTCATAATTTATATTTTTATAAAGAAAGCAAATGAAAGCATTGATAAAAAGACAACACCTAGTAAAAAGACAACTTGCGTAAAACGAAATTTCACTTGTTTTATTTGGGCATACTTTCCCCAGTGATACAAAAGAGCAAGCACGATAAAAATAATAACAATCATAAATACTAGGTACACCACCCATACATAGTTAAAAAGATTTTCGATGTTAGTAAACATATCAAAATTCATACTAATAGTTTAACACAACAGAAAACAAAAAACGCCAGTAGGCGTTTTTTGTTTTCTGTAGAATGCTTAAAAGAAACATACTATGTATGTCTCAACGAGAAAGGCTCAATTTCCTTCTCAGACCTTTTGTTTTTTTACAAGTAAATATATTCCGTGTTTTGTGCGCGATCTTGGGATCGAACCAAGGACCTTTCGAGTATCAGTCGAATGCTCTAGCCAGCTGAGCTAATCGCGCACAAAACAAATAATTTTATATTTACTTGTAAAAGATCTAAAAGGTGTACGACTTTATTTTCTTAAGAGCGAAGCAAATTAGAAAATAAGAAGTGACCTTGTGTTTCAGCTCCTGTAAGGAGTCAGTCGAAGTCGCAAATTAAAATCTACTGATTTTATTTGCAACCCCGCCTCGCGCCAGTCGCGCTCCGGCCTTGCGATTGGGTCCCTGGCCCAATCTCACTCTAGCGAGCTCTGCTAATCGCACAAGTGTATCTTTGATACAAAAGACAGAGTAGCAGAAAAATCCAATAATCTCAAGAAAAAATCGGCGAATCACTATTGATAGTGTCGCCGGTTACGAAAAGATGAATTTCCAGAGATTTCTCCCCATCTCCGTATAGGAGAAAAAACAGAACGCTGAAGCCATAAGGACTCCAATCCCAAACACCCAAGAGATGAGGTTGTCTTGGAATGAATCGAACAATCTCGTCAGAAAAGGGCGCTCTGATTCCTCATCACTGTCTTCGTCAAAGTGCATAAACCCAGATTCCCATCTGAATCCGAACACTTGGTATGATTAAGAAATGAAAAAAACAAAAAGTTCTCACATATCTCAAAGGAGGAAAGGAATGAAATATACATCTTAAGAGAGAAAGAATACTCACTCCGAGACATTGCAAAGACACTTGGACGGAGTGTCTCGAGTATCAGTGATGAGCTGAAGCGGAATTCAATTGAAGGAGAATATGATGTCAAGAAAGCGAATCACAAGGCATATGTGCGAAGAAAAGATAGCAAGTATCAAGGAATGAAAATTGTTGCAAATTTAGAAATTCAAAATTTTGTAGATAAAAAACTACTCGACGACCAGTCTCCAAGTGCAATAGCTGGACGAATCACCATTCAAGAATCCCTCGGGTCGTCAGTTTCCAAAAACAGTATCTACAGATATATCAAATCAATATATGGACGAAAGATTGAAGTATATCGACAGAAGAAGAAACAACGGAGAAGAAAGAGGATTGTGATTCATCCAAGCTTGCTCGACAGAACCTTCATCGACCAAAGACCCATATCTATCAATATGAGAAAACGGTTCGGGGATATGGAAGCAGACTTCATTGTGTCGGGAAAAGGAGGTAGTGGAGTACTGTTAGTTGTTGTGGACAGAAAGAGTCGAATGGTATTCTTGAAACTATTAAAAGTCGTGAGTATTGAGCATGTGCATCTTGCTCTCATTGAAATACAGAAAAAATATCCAATCATGAAAAGCATCACGCTAGACAATGACATTTTGTTTCGGAAACACAAGGAGCTTGGATCACTTCTTGGTGTTCCTTTGTACTTCTGCCACCCGTATCATTCTTGGGAGAAAGGTACTGTTGAGAATGCAAACAAATACATTCGCCGAGATATTCCAAAAGGCAGAGACCTTTCCAAGTATTCCGATGAATATATTCAATCGCTTGAAGACAAGTTAAATCGACGTTCAATGAAATGCTTGAATTACAAGACTCCGAGTGAAGTACTTAATGAGTATTTGAAACAAAAAAATCTCCTTTAGGGAGAAATGTTGAGTGTTCGGATTGAGGCTGGACTGTAGGAAATGGCATACAAAAATATAATAACATTAAAATATGTTTTTGTCTATAAAAGACAGAAGCCCAGGTACTTTCTAGGGTACGCAGGGCTTCTTGTGGTTATCGTGGCATCTGCTGGAAACAGAGAAGCCAATCCTGTGCCATCTTACTGTCTTGAGCAACCCGCTCAATAATAGGATGACCTTTGGATCGGAGCTCTTGTTCCTCAGACAAGGAGAGTGAGACAGTTGTCGAACCCATGAGGGTTGACGCACCGATTCTATTCCCTTGCCTATCCTTGAAGACCTGCACCGGTTCCGGTGGCAGACTCAAGAACAACACACACAGCACGACCATGACGAACGATAGAAAAACGCGCATAACATCACCTCCTTTCTTTTTTTTGGTAGCTTATTTGCGTCTTGTTCTTAAAAACTGTCTCATATAATAACATTAGTGTCAAGTAATCCCTGTAATTAAAAAAACTACCTCTTTCGAGGTAGTTTAGTACTATCATTTATTTTGTTTCGTTCGTATTGATTGTCTTTCCAATCTGCCAAAACAATTACTTCTGTTTCGAAGCTATGAAATCCATCATAGTGGTATTTTACTAAAAGTAAATAATCGACTCAATAAGCTGTATAACCAATGGTTATAAGCAGGCTCAATTTGAGATATTCCACGAGCAGCTTCCGCTACCCGTGCCTTGTTACGACTTACCCCCTGTCGATGAGCTTACCGTAGGCCCGCACAGGGCGAGACTTCGGGTACTCCCATCTCCCTTGGGTTGACGGGCGGTGAGTACAAGACTTGAGAACGTATTCACCGCAGTATGTCTGACCTGCGATTACTAGCAAATCCGGCTTCATGAGGGCGAGTTTCAGCCCTCAATCCGAACTGGCGCCGTCTTTTAAACGATTTCCTCCATCTTACGATATCGGGTCGCTCTGTGTACGGCGATTGTATTATGAGTGTAGCCCAGGGCGTCAAAGGGCCATGCGGACCTGGCGTCATCCTCCCCTTCCTCCCCGTAATTTGATAACAAACTTTTGTTTGCGAACAAATTACGGGGCAGTCTCGTTTGACAATTATAACAAACGACGAGGGTTGCGCTCGTTACCCCACTGAAGGGAACAACTCAAGACACGAGCTGACGACGGCCATGCAGCACCTGCCTACCCGCCTTGAGGAGACTCCGTTTCTGGAGCTGTCGTGTAGGTGTCAAGCCCTGGTAAGGTTCTTCGTTTACCGTCGAATTAAACCTCATAATCCTCTGCTTGTGCAAGTCCCCGTCTATTCCTTTGAGTTTTAACCTTGCGGTCGTACTACCCAGGCGCTTCTCTTAACGCGTTAGCTTCGTCTCTCAGAGGGTCGATACTCCGAAAAACAAGAGAAGATCGTTTAGGGCGTGGACTACTGGGGTATCTAATCCCATTCGCTACCCACGCTTTCGTGTTTCAGTGTCAGGAGTAAGCCAGTTAACTGCCTTCGCATTTGGTATTCCCCATGATATCAACGGATTTCACCCCTACACCATGAGTTCTATTAACCTCTCTTATCCTCTAGATATGCCGTTTCCTTTGCATGTTCCCGGTTGAGCCGGGAGATTTAACAAAAGACTAACATAACCACCTACACACCCTTTACGCCCAGTAATTCCGGATAACGCTTGGAGCACTCGTATTACCGCTGCTGCTGGCACGAGTTTAGCAACTCCTTATTCATGAACTCTTCAATAACTTAGTAATTCATAAAAGGTTTTTACGTCCCGAAGGACTTCATCAACCACGCGGCGTCGCTCCATCAGACTTTCGTCCATTGTGGAAGATTCTCGACTGCAGCCACCCGTAGGTGTATGGACCGTGTCTCAGTTCCATCGGTGAGGGTCAGCCTCTCAGCTCCTCTAGCCGTCATCGCCTTGGTAAGCCATTACCTTACCAACTAGCTGATAGCGCGCGGGCTCTGCCTGAAGCGATTGCTCTTTACTCCTAAGAGACTATTCTGTATTAGTCCGCCTTTCGGCGGATTATTCAGAACTTCAGGGAAGATACCCACGTGTTACTACCTCGTTCGCCACTAGTGTTTCATTGATGTAATCACAAAAACACCCGTTCGACTTGCATGCCTTATCCACGCCGCCAGCGTTCATCCTGAGCTAGGATCAAACTCTAAAATTAAAAGCTTAGAAAAAGAAAAATCTTTTTCTAAACCCCGAACGAAACAAAATAGATGATACTACTTTATCTCTTACTGTTGATCCGACTTTTGAACTTTTTTCAAAAGTCTTGCTCTCTAAAATTAATCTGGAATATGTAACAAATTTTATTCACATAAAATTTGTGTTTGGTTTCTTGCACTATTTCTCAAGAAAATATTCTTAAATATTTTGCTTGTTTTTTGTATTTCAACGAACAACTCCCCTTTAGGGAGTGTGCGGACAATTATATATATGTAGAGCGATAAGTCAAGCATTTGAGTGGTTAATAGTTAGAAGTTATTAGTTATTAGTTTAAAAACAAAAAATCGGCTCTGCTGAGCCGTATTATTATTCTTCTTTTTCTTCTTCCTGGAAGACATGAACCAACAATTGATCGTCTAAATTTATGACCTCCCAAAGAATCCTGTCTCTCCTCAAAATCCTCTTTGCAAGTTCTTTGCCGTAGCTCAACCACAAAGCAGGGACTTTAATTTGACGAATTATCCTTTCGTCAGCATCTGTGTTTGTTGGGTCCAAAAAAACAAAAAGGAAGCAACCTTCTCCCAAAGACACTGTTTGTACACCCCGAGTAGTCGACATGGAAACTGCGAAGTTTAACCTATGCGCATACATTACAGCATCTTCGAACGGACAGGGCTGCTTAAAAGCTTTTCTGAGTTCACTGAATAAAAACCACAGCATAACAACAGAAAGCACCCCAATGACTTCACCAACAAAACTACCGAAAAAATACTCTGCAACAGTTGATGAAAAATAAGAAAGAAAAAGAATAAAGATCACTATAATCAGGTAAAAAAATACCTCAAAATACTTAAAGCGCCTATTCATTTACCTTTAATCTACACCTTCTTTTCTTTTAGTCAAAAGGAAAACATCTATAAAATCTCTACCTCTCCCCGAAAATTTTTCGGGGAGAGGATAAAAATCTGCGACTTCTTATAAAGCGTCGCATTGACTCTGAGAAACTACAGAAACTCCACGAGTATCTGAATTAAGGATGAAATTACTTACAAATCTCTATGAACTCTTTCTGGTAGGTGATCGTCAGCAAACTCATGAGAACCTTTGTAGTCTTCCCAAGGAACTCTTTTTCTCCAACCAGGTATAGCTTTATGAAGAGTTTCACCGAGAGCAATTATAGTCGCCATTTCGACATCGTATGAGTCAATGGATTCTTCATACGGAATCCAACTATTTCCATTAAACACACTGACAACAACGGTGCATTTGAAACCAGAAACTGCTTCTAATCTGCAAATTTTTATTCCTAAGTTGCATTCGAGTACACCAGTAACGACATGTATTGCTCTTTTAAGTCTATTCTTGATCATATTTGTATTAAATTCCTCTACTGCCCACACTTCTTTTCCCTGTCCACTTAGACAGAGTAACCCTCAGCACACGCCGAAATAAAAAGAAGGGTGCCAACTTCTCGAGGAAAGAATGTCGGAATATATTCCCTTAGGTTTTTTACTTATTGGAATATATTCCGACATTCTTTGGATATATAGTTTCTCTTTGTTTTTTAAATGAACATTCGTAAAAGAACTAAATCTCTACCACCCCGCAACACTTGTTGTGAGGTGGATAAAAGTCCCTATATTAGGATGTAAAAAAAGATAAAAATGATCCTTTAAGATATTTCTCCTGATTATCGCTAAAAAGTTTTATAGCTTCGACAACTTTACCCGCTCCTTTAATAGCCGTTCGCTTATCGACGTTTAAAGGTGGATGTATTCGTAATACATTATTTTTTTCGCCATAGTAGCCGACATAAACTCCCTTTTCTAGACAAATTTTTCCAATATGTGGACCAACAGACTGGACATCTTTCAATGCAATACCAAGCATGAGACCTTTCCCCCTGACCTCACTAAATATTGCTAAGTCCTTAAGGTGTTGCTCAAAATATTTCCGCAAGAGGTTACTTACACGCTTTACATTCTCCATAATTTTCTCTTCGTAGATTGCATCAATAACTCGAAGACCCACCGCGCAACTTGCTGCATGAGCGGAGAGAGTAAAAGCATTTTGGCAATTAGCAAGACTGTCAATCACATCAGCACGACCAATGCAGGCACTGAGTACAGCATATCCACCACCAAGTCCTTTCGCTGCACAAAATATGTCAGGTTTTATACCAAAATTTTCATAAGCCCAAAACTTTCCCGTCCGCCCCATACCAGCCTGTATTTCATCAAAAATGAGTATCGCCCCATATTTGTGTAAAAGAGATTTTATTATTCTGTAGAACTCTGGATGAGGATCAATGACGCCACCATCACCAAGAATTGTCTCCATAATGAGAGCACCTGTCTCTCCTTTTTTTAAGATCGTTTCGATATCAAAAAGCGTTTTTTTATAATTTTCCGGACTTGGATATTCGAGAAAATTAAACAAATCCGGAAGATAGAGATTGGTTTTTAAACCCTCGAATCCGTTGCTTGCAAGAGAAAGAAAAGTGCCTCCATGATAGGCCTTTTTGAAAGAAATAAATTTTTTCTTTCCAGAATAAACTTGCGCGCATTTTAATGCTGCATCAACAGAATCCGAACCGAACGCTCCGAACATAACCTTTGCATTTTTTATCTTACTAGTTTTTAGCAACCGCTTGGCATACTCCTCAACAATAGGTACGTAGGTATAAACAGTGCACGTATGTGGAACATTTTTACACTGATCAACATAAGCCTTTATAAAATCATTACGACCGTAACCGAGAGGTAAAGATGAAGCCGAAGATAAAAAATCTATATAATCATTACCTTCAACGTCAGTCATATAGTCTTTTCTGGCACTTACAACAGTGATCCCATAGAGATCTAAATTTTGTGCTCGCCCGATATAATCATTTCTTCTGTAATCTTTGTTTTTCTTTTTCATAATCTAAATATTTTTAATAAGTGTCAGTTTCGACTACACATTTGTATAGTCGAGTTTAATGTTAAATCGTGGAACGAAGGAGCTTCAGCCTCTTCGCCCACTTAAATCTAACCAGCAACTAAACGACCTCCATCACCCACTTTAGATACTCGCCGACACCAAGGGTTTCCCTTATGACTCTATAGTCAGCAGCTCTAGCAGGATCTCCCTTCTCAAGGTTGAGCCACTGGTTAGCTTCACCCAACCTTGTTAAACTATCTCTCTGACCAAAAAGGACTTCGCCTGCGACTGGGTAGTAAACTGGCTTTTGCCCGATCACTGTAATAAGACGAAGCACTCTACTAGATCGAAATGCTCCCTTGGGTACATTTTCTGAAGCAAAGGAGCGAGCTGCGTTGAACCACCTCTCAGTTGGTCCGCCGATTGATATACCGACATACTCCTCATGACCTATGCTTAAACTACTGGTCCATGGAGATATTCCTCCTTGCTTTAAGAAAATGTCTCCAAAAAGCAACGCGTGCACAGCTGCGTACTGACCCATCATGTTTTTCTTTGGAAGGTCCTTGAGTGCCTCAAAGACCTCTTTTAGTCCATGACCGTCTTGCATCACAGTTACTCCTGACATACTGCTCTCAAGGTCTCTAACTACTGACCACGCATCTTCATTGTTGTTGTCGCAGTCAAAAAATACTCTGTCCTGGATCTCTGGAAAAAACCTAAGGATGAATAACTGCAACAACTTAATATTTCTTTCAGTCTGGCCGAAAACAAGTTCCTGCTCATATCCATTGATTCTGACAGCAGCTGTTTGCGCAAAGAGAATACGAAGACGAGGAAGGGGTATTCCGAATGCTTTTAGTTTCCGAAGAACTTGAAGAGTTGGGATAATGTATGAAACAAGCCTTATTCCAGGGGACTTGTCACTGCCACCGTACCCGATAGTCATGACAGTTTTTTCAAGAACTTGAGGATTTCGCCCTACGCCCAGAAAAAAACTCATGAAATCCTTAACCCCATCCCATGTCGACCCTGTTGAAACTCCTTCTATTTCGGCGTCTAGAAAAAAGCCTTGTATAGCGAGCGCTCTCGCAGCGTGGTCCGGCATTACTTCACCCACATCTCCAAAGAGATCAGCCATTATTGGGGCCATTTCCTGAGTAAAAGAAGTGCCTTTCTCCAGTTTCCCATTAGGACCCCCGTAAATTCTCAAATTACGTTGCCCGTTCATTGCTCTTAGCATTTGCTCAACGAATAGTATTGTTGTCATTTTGTTGTCTGATTTGAATGTTCTGTTTTGTCTTACTTCATGTAAAACAAAACCAGCCCCCGTTGTGGAGAGCTGGTTTGTTTTCAAAAAATTGTTACTTATTTTTTAAACACAAATCAAACCTCCACCAGTTTTCTGGAGTAGTTCTAAAAGAAGAAGAGTATTTAGTAATTTTATTTTAGTGTTTTTCATTTTACTTCTACAGCTACGCAAAAGTTTTTGTATGGCTGATAAAAATCCCAGTATTGTGTGACTGGAAGGCACTTCAAGTTTGAAGCGACTGCGTCGCTACTTACCTCGAAATCATAAACTGTTGATAAAAAGATTGCTCTAGCCTCTCTACGACACTGAACGAAGACTCTTCTTTGGATTTTGCTTCTACTTGAACCTTGTGTCCGTTGAGTCCAAAAGTAACTACAGTGCATACCCTTCCATCATTGTCTCCGAGGGTAAAGCTCCAATAGATACCGACTCCTATTCGAGCCTCTAGGCTAACCTTTAAATTCCACACCTGATCAACTAGATCATCAGTGGTCCGTTGGTTGTTCATGGGAATAAGTAAGTAATAATGTGCATTATGTTTCGCGTCCGCAAAACAAAACCAGCTCTCGAATGGAGAGCTGGTTTGTGTTTCAAAATTTAGAATTTCTTTATTTTGAGATACGAGTCAAACCTCCACCATGGCGGGTGTTGAGCAGAAGGCCAAGAAGGTTTGATTGATTAAATTTCATATTTAGTAGATTATCCTAGTTTAAATTTTTGTCAACATTCTTATCTTTAAATATTTTTCGTTCTAGAAACTTTGAAAAATAAAATAGTCCAACTACAATAACTAAAAATACAATTCCCAGCATACAACCAAGACCGGCATTGGGCTTACTGAAAGCAAAACAATATTTAAAACTTTCTAAATACCCCAACACTCCTAGGTACGGAAACGATGACTCTACACGAAAAGCAAAATTACCTGTAAAAATAAAATGCGTTGTTCCAATTGCTATAAACTGAAGTAATATAAATATAATTATTATTCTAAATAACCTCATATTAATTTTTCTTCTGCCACCCTTCTATCATTACCAAAAGCGGTGACGCTAAAAATATTGAAGAGTATGTTCCCGCAGTGATACCGATAAGAAGTGCCAAAGAGAAGTTTTTGGTTGCCTCTGGACCATACACAAAAAGTACGGTAAGTGAAATAATAGTTGTAAGTGAGGTGTTGACTGAACGAGCAAATGTTTGAGACAAACTTTCCCCTACCATATTTGCGAAAGTCTTCTTTACTTTTTCTCCATCATTTATTTTTAGATTTTCTCTTATTCTATCAAACACCACAATCGTGTCATGAATTGAAAATCCAAGCACTACAAGGAGTGCTGTTACAAAAAGGGCGTCTACCTCAATACCAAGAAATGCAAAGACCCCAACTGGCACCAACACATCGTGCACCAAAGCCACAATCGCGACTATTCCATACTTCCAAGAAGACACCGGTTTAGATACTTTTCTGAATGCAAAAGAAATAAACAATACAATAGCAAGAATAACTAAAATAATTGAAGTCAGAGATTTCTTCTGTAATTCAGCACCAAGAACTGGACCAACAGTATCAAAACGCTTTATGGTAGAGTCTTTCCCACTAAGAGAGCCAAGGAGTTCTTGTCGTTCAACATCAGAGAGTTCTTTGGTTCTAATAATGTATCCTCGTTCTCCTGTCTCCCTCACACTCACTTCACCAACACTTCTTTTAAGCACACCTTCGAGGAGTGTTTTCTCTGGTCTTCCACTTGCATATTCAACCTCAACTAGTGACCCTCCCTTAAAATCAACTCCGAGAGAAAGTCCTTTGGCAAAAAGCATATACACAGATGTAACGGTCAAAAGAAGTCCTAGAGCGAGAAAGAATTTTTTTAATCTGATGACAAACATAAAGTTATAGTTAAAAGTTTTTAGTCTGCCTGTCGGCAGACAGGTTAATAGTTATTTAGTGAATCCATTTCCAAAAAGGAATCTAGTAAAAGCATTCGTTTTACTAATACCAACACCCATAAGCATTGCTCTCGTAGCGGTAATTGCAGTAAACATTGAAACAACAACTCCGATAAAGAAGACTAATGCAAATCCTTTAATCAGGCTTGAAGTAGCAAAGTAATATAGTATAAGTGAAGTGATTATTGAAGAAGAGTTAGAGTCTCTAATTGAAAGCCATGCTCTCGCAAATCCTTCTTTGATAGCACTGTCGAGATCAAGCCCTCTTTTGATTTCTTCTTTCATTCTCTCGAAAATAAGAATGTTGGCATCAACCGCCATACCAATCGAAAGAATAAATCCTGCAAGTCCAGCTGAGGTAAGTGTCACTGGAAGGAATTTAAATATGGCTAGGTTAAGTGCTGTATAGATAGCAAGCGCAAGGACTGCGATAAGACCTGGAAATCTATAGTAACAAAGGAGAAAAATGGATACCGCAATAAAACTCCATAGTCCAGCTTTTAGACTGGCATTGAGCGCATCTTCTCCAAGAGACGCACCGATAGTCTGACTACCAACAAGTGTTACAGGAAGTGGGAGTGCTCCGAAGTTTAAGTCTCTTACCAATGTTTGTGCCTCAACCGTAGAAAAAGCTCCGCTGATTTGTGCCTTTCCATCCCTAATTTCTTCTCTAATAACAGGAGTAGAAAGTGGCACACCATCGAGGAATATCGCGAGAATTTTTCCTGTGTTAGTTTTTGTTATCTCCGCAAAGAGTTTTTTTCCTTCGTCGTTAAATGAAAGAGAGACAACTGGCTCACCAGTATTTGGATTAAATTCTATATCGGCACGCTTAAGTAGTTTTCCAGTAAGATTTGTCGAAACAAACACTTGGTCAGCAGTAAACTGTGTATTTGTTGCTGTTTTATCAAGTCCTTCTTTTTCAATACGAAATTCAAGTAGTGGAGTTTTTCCAATAGTGTTTATTGCCTTATCAATATCACTAACTCCAGGAAGCTCTACAATAAGTTTTTGAATATCCACCCCTGCTACAGTGGTTTCCTCTACCTGTACCAATGGTTCAGAAACACCAAAGACATTGATTCGTCTTTCAATAGCATCACGAAGTGCTTCCATTGCTCCAGGAATATCTTTTGATTCAGTCTTACTAGTGTCAGCTTGGTACACAAGATGCGTTCCACCTTTAAGATCAAGACCAAATTTAAAATCTTTTGCACTCAAGCCCAGAATATTTCCTTCTTTTGGACCATATGAATAATATCCGGCGAACATACCGACAAGTATTGTGATCACTGCGAAAATACGAATTTTAGCCATTACAGTTTTTATCTTTTAAATTACTAAAGTCTTACTATAGTATCGGTTTTTAGCCTTAATACAAGGGTTAGTCACTAGAAAGGAGACCTTATTGACAAACCTGTAATTAAATTGCCAAAAGTGCTGTTTTATGATATTCTCGACCGTGAATGCACCTTGTCACGACGATGAGGAGATTCTAAAACACAAACAGGGCAATAGCCCACCAAAACCATACAAACAACAAAGACATGGGCCTTAGCGGTCCTCGTTCTGGCAGCGATTCTTGCCAGTTCATTCGGTGTAATGGCCCAACAAAAATTCATCGGTGCACCGACCGGGACATTCAGTCTGAAAGAGATCGTTTCGGTCTGGTATGTGAGCTCCGCGCCACCAGAAGCAAAAGGTGAAACAAAACCAATATGGAAAAATGGAGAAAAGGCCATCAGTCCTTCTCAAAACATCTACTACCCTCTCCAGGACCGGATCGGCGACCTCAAAGTTGGGGGTGAAGGGGACCTGTACCTCGGAGCGTTCCGTTTCGTACTTGATACCAAATCCATCGATAAATCGAGAAAAATTGAACTCGATATCTATGTCGACAAGTACTCAAAAGAAGATCCCTTGCCGGAAGAAATAGAACTCAGGCTAATAACCTCAACTTCGCCACTCGCCAACAAAGAAGGTAAGCTGGCACCGACATGGACCCCCGAGCTCATGAGAGCCTCAAACCCACCCTCATCCAAACACCTCACGACCTTCAAAGTGAAGGAGGGGTGGAACAGGATAGATGTAACCAAAGTGGTAAAAGATTGGACATCAGGGACAGCAAACCACGGGTTCATGTTCAGCTCCCCTGAAACAGTGCGGAAGAACTACTGTGTAATTGGGATGACCGGACTAACCGTCCCCGTCCTCCAGGTCACATACCCTCCTCAGTAAACCCATCGTCACAACCTCTTGAGCCGGCGCGCCTTTGGCACGCCGGCTCGGATTTTTATAAACCTATATTCCTAACTCTCTTAACTTTTCATCTAAAAATTTTTCTATCAAATTCCCCTCAACATCTTTTTCTATAGTAGAAATATGAGGGGTGCTTCCTAAAAGTTCGTGCCAAAGTAAAGTCTGCTCAACTTCGTTTCTAGCAAAACCTTCTGAAGCAAGAGACTCCTTAACACCTTCCAGTAAAATTCTTTTATACTTGATCACTAACTCAATATCGCTCTGAAACGCAAGAATCCTCTCTGAAATACCTTTTGGCTGTTCAACTGATTCCGACATATTTAGTTCATTAATTCTTTTAGTGCTTCCTCAAAGACTTCCTTTGGCTCCCAACCGATAAGCTCTTTTGCTTTTTTATTATCAGCAAGAGTATTCTTTGGTTCAAAACGAGCAGGAATAAATTCGTACTCTCCCCCGATCAACTTCGCAATCTCTAAAACAGATTTATTGTTCCCTGCCCCAATATTTATTACTTCTCCCTTCCCTACGTTCTCTGACCTCATCGCTAAAATATTTGCACGAACAACATCCCTTACATGAGTAAAGTCTCTAGTTTGAAGTCCATCTCCTGTGATAGTCATCTTCTCTCCCTCTCTTTTTTGTTTCAAAAATTTAGCAAGCACTAGTGCATACGCACCCTCGTCACTTTGTCTTGGACCATATACATTAAAATATCGAAGAGATACTGACTCCACTCCAAAAATTTCTGCCCATAGACGAACCAAATGTTCGCCGACGTACTTCTGAAGTCCATATGGGCTTTTTGGTGCCGGAAGCATTCCTTCAATAAGTGGCATTGTCTTTTGATCTCCATAAGCAGAACTTGATGCGGAATAGACAATTCTTTTGACTCCTGCTTCTTTACAGGCAATAAGCACATTTTGAGTTCCTGTAATATTCACCTCTGCTGTCTCAACAGGATGCTCTATTGAATACTGCACACGAGGAAGTGCGGCGGTATGAAATACACCATCAACACCGACAAACACGGGCTTAATTTCTTCAAGATTTCTAATATCTGCCTGCATAAAAGTAGCTTTTGGATTGATGTTTTCTTTTCTCCCACCAGAAAGGTTATCAAGTACCACAACCTCATGACCTTCTGCAATAAGTGTGTCTGTAATATTTGATCCGATAAACCCCGCTCCGCCTGTAACAATGTATTTCATGTGTTAATTGATAGTTTGTAGTTATTAGACCAAGATGATGATTGTCATCTTGGTTTTTATTATAACCGAAAAAACGTCAATTTGTTACAAAAGACACTATGTCTACCCACCACCCCCTCACAAAAATTTAGCTATCGCAAAGTTTTTTGTGGTTGGTGGGAAGTTTTTAACTTTAGACTTCTTTTGTTATAGATTAAAAGTTAAAACCTAAGATTTTTTGAAAGCTATAAAAAGAACAATGACAATAGTACTTACTGACCCGATCAAATTCACAAAAAAACTAAAATTATTAGTGGTATATTCTTCAAAAAGATTGATACTAAAAAATAAAAGAAAAACTGCTCCAGCAATATCAACAAAATATCCTTGCCAAGTGACAGGGGCTTTACCCAACGAAGTAAACAATGTGCCACGATTTTTGAACCAAATTTTTTTATTATTTTCCATATTTTAAATCTAAATTCTTAATTTTTTTCATTTATTTTAGCAGCTATTTTTTGTATCCCTCTGATAATCCAGTAAAAAACTACTGCATAAATTACTCCCGCAACCACCGCTGTAGTAAAATACCAGAAGGTGCCCTCATGGTAAGAAGGGTTTAGAAAAAATAGAAGATATGTTATTGGGACTCCAGCAATTGCAAACAAAACTGTCATCATTCCACACATACTAGGCCACTCAGGAAAACAATCTCGTGCCTCCCAAAAGAAAACTAATACTGGCAAAAGCCCAACAAGAATTGAAAATATCTTTAATTTTTTATGCATTTTTTCTATTAAATAAAGACTTACTCTAATAAAGTGCCAAGTGTCGCTGAAACAATGACTAAAGCAAGAAAGACAAGAACAAATAATTTCAAAAATCTAAGAAATGAAAACTTCTTTGGATTAGATCCTACTGAAGTATTAGGTGTGGAAATCAGCTTATTTTCATTATTTTTATATTTTTTAAATAACCGTAAAAGAATAATTGGCAGGAGTAAATATGGGGCAATCATAACAACTATCCATAAGTAGTAAGGAAGAGATTGGATAAATGAATACCAAAATTCTACTAAGGCTGGATGTTTGTATAAGAAATCTCCAAAATAAGTAATCAAATCGGGAATAAAAAAAGCGACGATAGGCCACGCACTGCACCACGCCGCCCTTCGCCGCCAGCGCGCGCAACTGCTCGTCGTCGAGGTTCCGGGTGTGGTCGTTGACCGCGCGGCATCCCGAGTGCGAAGCGATCACCGGCGCCGTGCTGCACTCGACGGTCTGCAGCATGGTCGCGCGGCTGCTGTGCGAGACGTCGACCATGATGCCGACCCGGTTCATCTCGGCGATCGCCTGCTTGCCGAGTTCACTGAGGCCACCGTGCTTCGGTTCGGCGGGCGTATGCGAGTCCCCGAGTTGCGTGTGACCGTTGTGCGTGA
>JANMMK010000012.1:0-4564 GCA_031373235.1 bacterium
TCTTCCTGCCCACAAGAAATTTTTCTTTTCTGACAAGAAGTTTTCCTGCGCTGGTGAAAATACATTTTTTACTACAAAAGATTTTTCTATCTTCAGATTATAATTTTTTAAAAATAACTCTTTCTGCCACAAACTATTAAAAACAAGTTTGTCTGCTAGCTTAAACAAAATATTTGTAAGAAAATACACAATCTTGTTTCTAAGTGGCCATATATTTTTCTGTTCATAAAGTTTTGGAAGTGGAATTGGATTCCCCGTTTTCTCAACATGTGTTTCCCACAAAAAATCTCCGCCGATACGGACTAGACATTTTTTTCTTAAAATCTTTGCCGCAAGAGATGCTGGCACGCCAGTCGAGAGTGTGTCGAATGCAATAACAGCATCACTTCCAGGAAGCATAAAAAGAAGCTTACCAAAATACCACACATGCCTAACGATCGGTGGAAGTTTGTGTTCAAAAACATAAGTAGCCACTTTGACTTCATAACCCTTTTTTACCAACTCGTCACGCATGTTTTTAGCATACTTAGCTGGTCCTCCAATTTGTGGAGGATAGACACCAGCAGCTAAAACTATTCTTTTGCTTTTTTCCATACCTTACTATCCTAGCTTTTTTATCAAAAAAAATCGAACTCAATTTGAAGTTGGACTATACTTGTCCAGATCTGTACTCTTGGGTTCGAGTAAACAACTCTCGTACAGAGTAAATCCTACACACTGTCTGAAAAAAACTTAAAAATGAGTTTTTACTTGTTTTATACCAACCTCCTTATCATATGTAGTAGTATACTCTTTAGGATTAGAATTCTTTTTTGCTACATAAATAATTTCGTAGGCAATACTAGGTATATACCAAGGATTAAATTTTATTTTAAGTTTAATAAATGAAAAAGAACACCCGTATTCTTTAATAATTTCAAAACCCATTATGTTACAAATAGCCCTTGCATTATAACGAGAAAACTCAAAAAAATGTTCCACCAACTTTCCTTTCGAAACCCTATTTTTAAAAAAAATAAAAAAAATATTTAATATTACCTCCCAATAATAATGGGGATTGGGGGAAGAAAAAACAAGAACACCTCCAGGTTTTAAAACCCTATTAATCTCTTTTAAGACCCTAATAGGGCTTGAAACATGGGCAAGTACACAACCCATAGTCACCGAATCAAAAAAGCTATCCGGGTAGGGAATTTTATCTGAATTTAAATCACATATTTTTGTCTCTTTATAATTAAAAATAGTGGGATGAGGGATGGGAACAGAGACGATGTCAATACCATATACATCCCCCTCTAAATACATATTGGGATTTTGTGCAAAACCAACATCTAAGTTTTTTCCTACTTTATTACTATTGATTCTAAGAGCTTCTGCTATTAAACATTGTTTAGTTTTCATGTTTTTTTAAAAAATATTATTAAAGTTTAATATACTCTCTGACAACTCACTAATGTCCCCCGCCCCCATCACTAAGACCACAGAATCTTTATCCGTACTTTTAAACAACTCCTCTTTTACTTCTTCAAAAGTTTTTAAAGACAAAACGTTTGTATTGGTCTTTTTTATTTCCTCTGCCAACATGTCACTTGAAATAGTGCCATCGTCATTTTCCCGTGCTTTATAAATTGGAAGCAATATTACTTTATCCGCCTTTGAAAGCTCAATGACAAAGTCCCCGAACAAGTCCTTCGTTCGAGAAAAAAGGTGCGGTTGAAATACTGCCACCACTTTTTTATCTGGATACTTTTCTCTCATAGCTTGTATAGTTGCCTTAATTTCACTTGGATGGTGGGCATAGTCGTCATAAACAATAGCCTCTTCACCAGTATGAAGACTCATTACCCCTTTATAATCAAACCTCCTCCATGTCCCAGAAAACTCTTTTATTGATTTCAAAGCAGACTCCTTTGGTATATTCAAAAAATCTGCAACCACAAGTGCCATCGAAGCATTTTTTCTGTTGTGAATTCCCGGAACACCTACTTCTAACTCTTCGTTAAAATAAGGAGACGAATTAAGCAACTGTGCTTTTTTATTATCTAAAATACTTTTCAGTCTTTCATCACTGAAATCTGAAACAATAAATTCTGCCCTTGTCGAAAATTCTTGAAACGACTTTTCTATTTCATCAATGTCTTTATAGAAATCCAAGTGATCTGCCTCAATATTTGTTACAACTGCAATAGTCGGATGAATATTCAGAAATGACTTTTTATACTCACATGCTTCCACCACCAGATACTTACTCTTTCCAGGGGCGAAGTTACTCTTATATGGCTTCATCATAGAACCGACAATCACTGTAGGGTCCAGCCCTGCGTCTATCATCACTTTTGCAATCATGGCAGTAGTGGTGGTTTTTCCGTGAGTTCCAGAGACCGCAATTGTATATTTGTCTTTTGAAATAATTTCTAAAATTTCTGGATAGGAAATAACCTTCTTACCCACATTTTCAAACCAAAGATTTTTTACTTTATTTAGACTTTCTTTATTTGCACCACCCACATAATCTGGCTCATTAGACTGAATAGGGTCATCTTCCCACCTACAAACTTCACATATTTCATAATGACCTAAATTAGAAATAACTCTGGAAGCACAACATGGGCACGGCATCAGAGTGTCTTTCTGTGAGACAACCTGTTTTTTCTCAAACTTCATTTTAACTTCATTAAAAAAATCAGGATGAAAATGTGGCACAGCGATAGTGTAGACAACCAAATCCGTGTCTTCTGGAATCAGATTTATATCTTGTCCGATAGTAATTTCTGCACCTGCTTTTCGAAGCTCCTCTGTCACAAGACTTTCCGAAACATCAGACCCAAAGACAGTCTTACCTTCAAGCAAAAACATACGTGCGATTGCAGAAATACCAATCCCACCAATTCCGAGAAAATAGACTTTTTTTATTTTTTTTAGGTCAACTTGCATACAAGCATAATATCAGAAAAACTGCTTTTTATTGTAATAAAAGTATAAATAGGTAATATATAAATGTATGCACATTTTTAAAGGAGGTGAACCACTTTGAACCTTCAAAAACTCCAAAAACAAGAAAGGAATGAACGCTATCTCCGAGAACGAGGACTCAGGTCTTCGATTTTTTCTATCTAATCCTTATACATCCTTCTTTTTATATTGAGTAATTTAGTGACAACCTCGGGATCAGTAATTTGAGAAAACCTTGGAAATACCTTCCCCTCTTTTTCTACATTTCCCATAAACATATCAAGTGGACGAGACTGAAAGTCTGCAGGTGGCATCCAGTCACTTTCGTAAAGTGGACGATAGAGTACAGTAAAAGTATTCTCCTCGGTATTTCGCCCCACACCAATAACTTCATATGAATAATTATTTACCGAATCTCCGGTGTGTTTATAGTGATAATAAAATCCTTTTTCTGGAATATTCATTTTTTTATTTTAAACCATCTACTATTTTCGTAAACTGATCGCCTCGATCATATTCATTCTTAAAATACTTTCCAAAAGAAGAAAACGCCGGACTATACAAAATAGTTTCTCCTGACTCTGCTACTTCATGTGCGCGTGCCATCGTACTTTCTAGTCCCTCCTCCTCATAGACTTTAACCCCGTCTTTTTCCAATTCAAAGACCTTATCACGAATAGTGCCTGTTCCTCTCTCTTTAAACATTACTACCTTAGAGCACCATTTTGGAATTTCTTCTACAAGTCTAGACATATCAAGTTTTTTATCGTCACCACCAAAAATAAGTACTATATTTTTCTTAGAAACGTCTCCGAGTGCTCGAAGTGCCGCGATGGTGGCCTCAGGAGTTGTTGAGTTATTATCATTATAAGTCTTTACTCCGTTAACTTCTTTTACAAACTGCAACCTACCTTCAACCCCACTGAAAGTTTCCACTCCCTTTTTTATATCCTCATCTAATATTCCAAGCGCTCTGCACGCCTCGATGGCACAAGCAATATTTACCTTATTATGTTCTCCTGGAATTTGTATCTTCCAATCTTCCGGAACACTTTCCACTTTTGCTATTTTAATATCTGATTTTATTTCTTGAATCTTTAATCTTGAGCCTTGAATCAAGCTTTCCCCTAAAACCAATGTGTCTTCAGATTTCTGGTATTTAAAAATATTAGCTTTGTCGTTAAAATAAGCATCCAAGTCGTTCTTGTAATAATTAAGATGGTCAGGCATAAAGTTGGTAAATACTGCAATGTGCGGAGATATGCGAGATTCTCCAAATCCTTGAAGTTGCCAACTTGAAAGTTCTACGACAATAATATCTCCTTTATCCACTTCCCCCAGAAGTGGCATAATCGATGTTCCTGGTAAGTTACCTGCAATAAACACTCTTCTACTAATCCCTTTTAATATATGGTAAATAAGATTCGTAGTTGTTGATTTACCTCTTGTGCCGGTAACACCAACAATAGTGACTTCAGGCATTAATTTAGCAAACAAAGATTCATCCATCTCAACAGGAATCCCCTTTTCTCTCGCGTGAAGCAAAAAAGGAGAGTTATCTGGAATTCCCTGGTTTTTAAGAATCATGTCCACATTCTCAAAGTCTTCTAAC
>JANMMK010000035.1:0-3883 GCA_031373235.1 bacterium
GGGAAAAATCATACCAAAAATGCAAGAACACGAAAAAGCCACCTACTCTCGAATAATAAAAAAAGAAGATGGTCTCTTAAACTTGGAAGACGATGGATATAAAAACTTTTTGAAATACAACGCATTCCAAGGCTGGCCTGGAACATACTTTTTTCTCAAGCAAGACGAAAAATCTATCAGAGTAAAAATTACTGAAGCAACATACGAAGATCATACTTTCATCATCAAAAAAGTTATTCCTGAAGGAAAAAAAGAAATGGATTTCGAAAGTTTCAAAAGAGGACTAAAACTCTAAAACTTCTTCAATCTCTATTGGTGCAAGTAAACCCTTCTGAAGTGGTCCGTAATGAGTCCGTACAATCACTTTCTTCCCCGAAAGGGCAAGCGGGAGCCACTTCTGATCCGCCTCCATCATTTCATCCCAAGGCATAGCATCAAAAGAAAACCATTTTGGATCAATCATCTCTTCAGTCTCTTTCACCTCTCCTTCCCATTCGTGCACAAAAAACATGTGAACCAAAATATCCCAATCCAAACCGTCAGAAGTAGTATTCTTAAAGCGTAATTCTGCAACTTTTTTTACACTTTCTCTTTTCCCTCTTACCTCAGACTCTTCAAAGAGCTCTCGCAAGGCAGAAGCAACAATCTCCTCTCCTTCCTCCACCCCTCCTCCATACCCATTCCTTCTTCCTGCACCTATTTTTCTTGTCTTTTTAGGAAGTAAAATAGACCGATCTTTAATGAGATAGGTGACCGTCGCTTCTTTAAGAGTCTTCTCCACCTGAGTAAGTAAAATTATTTAGAACGAAATCCCTTCAAAAAATCTTTGATTTTTTGATGCCCTTTTTTAAGAAGATGAAAATGTTTTCTTTTGGCCTTACTTACCTCAGCGACAATCTCATCTTTCATATCATCTATTGCCGCATAGAGATCACTCGTTTCAACCACCGCTCGATAATCTTTCTTTCCGATAGTAAGATTTATTTCTGCTCTGAAAATATCCCCTTTGTTATGGTGATTAGTTGTCTTCCCTACCTCTATCTTTGCTAAAGCATCGATTTCTTCCCCAATAAATTTATTTAATACATCAACTTTTTTATCTACATAATCTGAAATTGCAGGAGTAAGTTCTATATTTGTCGCCTTGATGTGTTTTGTGAGCATGGTGAGAATAAAATTTAGTCTTACTAATAGCTTAATTATAACAAAAACATGGTCATCTCAAAGACTTCAATAATCCCCTTTAGCGTGTTATGGCTTTTCTCCTGAAGGACTGTTTATAACTCAATTGACCTCAACTAATAGAGGTATAAACTTAAAGTCGAAACACACTGAACCATGAAACTACTCACTTACATAATCGTCACCCTCGTCGCATTCGCATTTGGAGTCATCTCCGACATCAAGGTTAAAGTAACAAACAACTACGATGTCAGAGGATACTTCGAGATTCCACAGGAAGATGAAATCGAACAACCACTTCCTCCAAAAACCACTCTGGCAAAGCACGTCATGTATAGCAACCAGAAAAAACATCTTGCTAAACCAGAATTCAAGCTTAAGGTGGAGGAGCCTGCGAATCCAAAAAAGCGTCCAAAGTTCCGAACTGGACCAGCACGACAGGCTCCCATCGTATTTATAAAAAACGACACCGGTCGACACACAGTCTTCGAAAGCGAAAGTGGTCGTACTAGGATTCCACCAGAAGAAGTGATTGCGCTCGTTGTCTCTCCGGGGGCACAAATCGAAATTTCACTTCAACTTCTCTTCGATACGATGCCGACTGAACCAGGAGTGAAAAAAGAAGAATCGCACCTTGCACACTTAACGCCGAAATAACTACTGCTTCTTGCACTAGTCACTCGGCGATTTTTTATACTTGTTAAAATTTTGCAAAGACAACATTTTTTGCTACTATTCTCCTGTTCTTTCAAAAAGTAATAAATCTTAAGCTCTGCGGTAGCTCAGCTGGTAGAGCGGCCCGCTGTGAAGAAAGCTTTTCTTGGTATACTAGTATTTGTATGCCAGACAAAAGAACATACGCTGATAGAGCCGAGTATTTACGAAAAGCAGTTTCATTACGCCGTAAAAAGCTTCGTGAACTAGCCCGTACGTACAAAGGCAATAAATGTGTTATCTGTGGATATGCAAAGTGTTCGGATGCATTAGATTTTCATCATATTGATCCCAAAAAGAAAGAATTTGGTCTTTCTGTAAAAGGTCTTACGAGATCATGGGAGAAAATAAAAAAAGAAATCGACAAATGCATCCTTATATGTGCAAATTGTCACAGAGAGATACATGCAGGTATAACGCAGCCTCCTAAAGAAATTTAGGTTGCAAACGAGGTGAATTCGGGGAAGCCCTAATCTTAGGGTAATCCCGAGCCAAGCTTTTCTAACAATATAGAATTGAAGGTGTAGAGACTATCCCCTTGTGGGAGTAGTGCTAGTAATAGTACGAAGCGCCTCGCTTCTAAATCTTTTTTAAGACAAGAAGATGATATAGTCCACCCCTTAAAGTAATTTAGGGATAATGTGTAACGGGTTGGTCGTAGGTTCGAATCCTACCCGCAGAGCTTAGGATTTATAAAGTTTAACCGCCCAAAAAGGCGGTTTTACTTTTTTAATTGAAGCTCTGCGGAGAAAGCAAACAGTTTTGCTTTCGTGTAGGATTAAAAACCCTTAATGCACCATTACAAGTGGCACAGGGTATCTATTAGAACCAAATCACCCGTAGTTTTATTTATGCACTTAATTCTTCGAGAGGAGTTTTTTTGCCAAATATTCTTTATTTTCCTTAGCGGCGTCCATGTGACACTCAGCTACTTCCATGTGATCCTCCGCGGCTTCCTTGTGTACGAGGGCAGCCTCAACATGTACATTAACAACCCTTGCAACTGCTCCTTCTGCTTTTTTTTCATCAGCTACTTCTATCTGACCCTCAGCTGCTTCAATGTGAACTTCTGCTGCTTCCTGGTGCACTTTAGCGGCCTCCACATGGACATCTACAACCGTTACGACGGCCCCTTCTACTTTCTCCTCAGCTTCTTCTGCCTTTACTTCAGTATCTTCCACCACCTTGTTTGCTATCACCAAACAATTCTTCCCTTTTTTTTCAATATGAGTCATATTGTTTTAAGTTTACCTATTAATTAATATATTTCCTTTCAAAAGGCACCAAAACAGAGCACTCTAGTAAGGAATCAACAACTAGACGAACAGGGCGACACTTTATTACACTCTGAGGAGGTGGTCCAAGAAACCCCGTATCAGAAATGAAAATATATCTACATAGAAATACAATTTCGAACATCCTGCCAAGTCCAGAGCTTAGGATTGATTTGACTAGAGAAACCTAAATAAAGTTCTTGTTTATCAAGGACTTTTTTAGGTTAGAGCGTGCACAAAAGTTTCTTTCGATCACAAATTTCATTTTCTATAACACAGTTTTATTAGGCCAAGGTTTTTGGTATAATATACGCCAACATGCTTTACAAAGATCTACTACAAGTAATTACTGTATGCCCCTTCTGTGAACCAGTTGCAAACAGAAAAATTGAAACAGAAGATAATGCTTTTTTAACATACTCCCTTGCTCCATATCATAAGTATCATTTGTTGGTAATTCCAAAACGACATATTGAAGATTTTAAAGAACTAATTCCGGAAGAAACAAAAGATATAGAAAAGCTTCTTAATAAAGGGGTTAGAATGCTTGAATATTTAGGTCACAAAGAATACACAATACTAGTCAGAAACGGAGCGAGTGTTGGTAAAAGTATTGCACACCTTCATTACCACATAATTCCCTCTGTTATGATTGGAGACATAAATAATAATGTTCTAAATCTCAAGATAATGACAGAAAAAGAAATAAATGA
>JANMMK010000043.1:0-7564 GCA_031373235.1 bacterium
TTTTCACTACACCTCGAAGCGTTGCGTCAAATTCAACAACACCTCTCGCCAGGCCTAGTTTTACTGAATCTGATTGAGAAGAAATACCTCCTCCAGATACAACAACTGTTATTTTAAATTTTTGCTCTGTCTTTTCAAGCGGAGAGATAGCATTTATTTCTAAGTCTTTAGTTGGAAAGTAGTCAGCAAGTGTTCTGTCGTTTATAGTAATACCAAATTTTGAGTCAGGGGTCATTCTAACCCGTGCAATTGAAGTTTTTCTTCGTCCTACTGTTTCGATATATTTTGCTTTTGTATCTTTCATAATTATTCGCTTATCTTAAGATTAAGAATTGTTCTACTTCGAAGCTTATTCTTCGGAAGCATACCGTAGACAGTCTTTTTAAGTACCTCTGCGTAACCTTTTTTACCTGCAAGAGTTTCTAGGTTTTCAATTTTGAGACCTCCTGGGTATCCAGAGTATCTTGCGTAGGTTGTTCCTTGTTTTTTCTTTTCGGTAATAGAAATTTTTGAAGCATTTGTGACAGTTACAGTAGCAGTTGTTTCTTTATTACGAGCAAATGCTTTGTCGTTTTTTCCCATAAGAAGATGCGCTACCTTTGAGGCGACTCTTCCTAATTTTTCGTTTGTTGCGTCTATAGTGTATTCCATATAAATAAGTTGGGTTTATTGAACAATTTCTATTATTGCCATCGGACTTCCATCAGTCAATCGTCTCGGTAATTTGATTATTCTTGTGTAGCCACCTTTTCTATCTACAACCATAGGAAGTATTACTTTGAAAAGATTTTCGTGCGCCTTTCCATTTCCGATAGCTGCAGCGGTAAGTCTCTTTGCAGAGAGGTCATTTTTCTTTGCTGTAGTGATTACTTTCTCTACAAAAGGCCTTAGAGCTTTTGCTTTGGTTTCCGTTGTTTTGATGGCTTTGTTGTTAAGAAGAGCGACAGCGAGTGCCTTAAGCAATGCTTTTCTCTGATTCCGTTCTCTTCCTAATTTTTTTCCTTTTTTGTGGTGTCTCATATATTTCTTCTTACTTTAGTTCGATGTCGTATTCCTTAAGTACAGCCTTAATTTCATGAATTCCTTTTGTGCCAATACCGTCTATCTCACCAAGATCTTTTTCTTTCTTTCGAGCAAGTCCCCCGAGTGTTCTAATGTTGGCACCGATTAAAGCATTAATTGTTCTTTGTGACATTTCAAAAGATTCTATCCGAGTCTTCATTATGTCGTCAATTTGTTCCTTTGAAACTTTGTCTTCTCTGGTTTCTGATACAGGAGCAACTTCTTCTACTTCCTCCTCTTCTTTAAAGCCAACAATTGCTTTAAGTTGATCAATCATAATTCTGATTGATTTTTCAAGTGCGTCATGTGGACTTACAGAGCCGTCAGTTTCGATAGTCATTCTAAGTCTGTTGAAGTCTGTTCTGTCACCTACTCGCATGTTTTCAACTTCGTATGCAACTCGTCTTATCGGAGAAAATAGTGCATCCATAGAAATAACACCAATATCAACTCTTTCTTTTTGAATAAGTTCTTTTCGAACGTAGCCAAGTCCTTTTTGTACTTCAAATTCTATATCAAGTTCAGCTGACTTGTCTGTTATTTCACAAATGTAAGCGTCCGGAGTCATTATTTCAACTTGTCCAGGAATTTCGATGTCTTTTGCAGTAACAATTTTAGAACCTTTTACTTTTATCTTTAGAATTTGCGGTACATCAGAAAGCATACTAATTCTTACTTTTTTTAAGTTAAGAATCATGGTGATAACATCTTCCTTTACTCCATCCATTGCAGAAAATTCGTGCCCCACTCCTTTGATTTTGAGTGAAGTAATAGCAGACCCTTCGATAGAAGAAAGAATTATTCTTCGAAGTGAGTTTCCGAGCGTGTGACCGTATCCAGGGCATAGGCCGTCAATTTCATAAGTTCCAAGGATGTTATCTTCCTTGATTATTTTTGGTTTTGAAGGCGATACTATTTTTGTTTCTGCCATATGACAATGGGTTGTTATTACTAATTTTTAACAAATTTGAAAAACTATAAACTATTTTTGCTTATTTTGCAAATTAGTTGTCTAGTCTACTATCTTCTGTAGTACTCGAATACAGCTTGAAGGTCAAATAATTCTTTTACTGCTTCGTATTTTGGATTGTCGGTTACTTTTACTGTTTTGGTTTTAAGGTCAAGTGATGTCCATGTACTAGTTTCTCGATTTTTTAGTCTTTCTTCTAGATTGACAAAAACTGGCTTACTCTCACTTTCTTTTCTGATAGTAATTTCGTCACCCTTTTTTGTTGCGTAAGATGGAATAGTTACTCGAATGTTGTTCACTTTGATGTGTCCATGAGAAACGAGTTGTCTCGCATGTCTTCTTGTAGATGCAAAACCAGCTCGGTATACAACGTTGTCTAGTCTTCCTTCAAGAAGACCGTAAAGATTGTCTGTCTGAGAACCACTTGCTTTCGCTAATACTTTTTTCGCGTAGTTTTTGAATTGCTTTTCAGTAACACCGTAAGTAAGTCGTGCTTTTTGCTTCTCATTGAGCTGTTGTCCAAAACTTGATTTTGACTTCATTAAAGGCTTCTTTTTTTCTTTTGAAGCAGCAAATTTAGCTGTTTGAGTTTTCTCAAAAATAGGAGCTCCTAATCTTCGTGCAATTTTGTATTTTGGTCCGATTTTCATATATAAAATTTAAGGTTACACTCTTCTTGGCTTAGGTGGTCGAGGCCCATTGTGAGGCACTGGAGTCACATCCTTAATTGCTAATACTTCAAAATTTCCCTTAGAAATAAATCCTCTAAGTGATGATTCTCTTCCTGATCCCACTCCTTTGATAACAACATTGATCTGCTTCATTCCCATTGCTTGAGCTTTTGCTCCAAGTAGTTCACCTATTTTTGCAGCTGCAAAAGGTGTTCCTTTCTTGGCACCTCTAAATCCAATCGCTCCACTTGAAGATTGTGCGAGAGCGTTTCCTTTGGCATCAGAAAGAGTCACAATAGTATTATTGTAAGTAGATTGAATAGCAAGTGTTCCTACATCAACTCTTTTTTTAGAAACAGAAACAGTTGAGCTTTTTGCTTCGGTGTTACTATCTTTTGTTGTTACAATTTTTTTCTTTCCCATTGTGGTTATTTATTATTTTTTATCAGCCTTCTTTCTTCCGCTACCCATAGTTTTCTTAGCGCCTTTAAGTGTTCTTGAGTTTGTCTTTGTTCGCTGTCCACGAGTTGGGAGTCTCTTGATGTGTCTTGTTCCTCGGTAACACTTGATATCTTTAAGTCTTTTTATGTTACCACTCACCTCTCTTTTTAACTCTCCTTCTAGCTTCATTATTTCCATTATTTTTCGAATCTCATTCTCTTCGTTGGTAGTTAGATCTTTAGCGGTTCGTCCTACTTCGATGCTCGCTTTTTTTAGAATAGTTCGTGCTCTTGGAATACCAATACCATAAATAGCTGTCAGAGCGATTTCCATTCTTTTATTTTCGGGAAGTGTAATACCTAAAATTCTCATAATATAATTTTATTATCCTTGTCTCTGGTTATGCCTCTTGTCAGCTTTGCATATAACCTTAACAACACCGTCTCTACGAACGGTTTTGCATTTTGGACAAATTGTTTTGACAGATGCTTTTACTCTCATAAAAAGTAGCGACAAATATACTATAGGCAAGACTTAAAGTCAAAGCCTTTTTGTGTTTTTCTATTAATTTCTTCTTGTGATTCGAGCCTTTCCTCCGTATGGGTCCATTTCCATCTCAACTTTATCTCCGATTAGTACCCTGATACGGTTGAGACGCATTTTTCCAGAAAGAAAAGCAAGGTGGTTTTCACCTCCGTCGATTTCCACACGAAACATTGTGTTCGGCAATGCTTCTGTGACCACTCCTGTTTTTACTTCTAGATTTTTATTGCCCATGAAATTGTAGAAGAATTGTATCAGTAAGGATACCCCTGAGTCAAATTATTCCTTTATAAATTCTATGTTTTTAGGGTCTTTTGGCAAAGAATTTTTCCAGAAAGGCTTTAGGGTGATTTTTGACTTTTCAACACCAGGAAGTCCGCTTATTATTTTTAGTGCCTCCGTTTTTGACTTGTCTTTTATACTGTCTTTGACGCTCGTTTCGCCTATATCGTAACTAACGATAACTTCTCCTTTGGTTGCTAGTTCAAGTTTATTACCGGCCTCTTCTGCACTACTAACACTTGCATTTGACATGTCTATGGTTAGTGTGTCATCTAGTGGTAATGAGATTTTACTTTCTTGCATAAGAAGAGATACAACTTTTTGTTTTACTAAAATAAATGCTTTTACGGACCCCTTTATTTTGAGTACGGCTCCTTCCGCTTTCATTACAGGAGTTTCGTTTTGATAGGTAACTTCAGATGCTCCACGAAGAAGCATGAAGTCTTTAGGGATTTCTGACGCTATCTTTTCTTCAAGTTTGTTTTTCAAAATTTCCTGTAGTTCTTTTGTTGCGCTTTCAAGTGTTGCTTCATCCACGATAGCTACTTTTCCAACTGAACCACCACCTATTTCTGTCTTTGAGCGTGCAAATATAGCTGTAAATCTAGGGTCTCCTTTGAATCCTGGTACCGTAAAGTCTTTTAGTCCAACGTTGTAGCTACTGCCTGGTTTATCAGCAACTACCTTAGCTTCGATAGTTCCAGGAACTGTTTCTTTGCCAACTATTTTTTTTGCTGGAACAGTAACAGCTTTCTCTATTCGAAAGATGAGTCCTTCTGGTGTTTCAAAACGTGTTTTTTCAATAAGTTTTTGTGCGGTAGTGCTGTTATTAAATATTTGAATAGTGCCTGACGCAGGAATGGAAACTTCTTTCTCACCGTTCCCTTTTATTGTTTTTGATTCTTCAAGCGTATCGCTAATAACTGCGTATTGTAAGCCGTCGTTACCACTTTCTTTAGAAGCTACTAGTTTTTCAGGGAGAGAAAAAGTTTGTTTTTTTACACTATAAGAAATTACTGCCTTTTCTAACATCCAAGATAAAGACATAAATACAAGTAAGATTGAAATAACAGCAAGGACCCAAATAGAAAAACGTCTTTTTTTGGGCTGTCCCCCAAAGGTGAGTACTTCTTCCTCTTCACGAACCTCTACTTTTCTTCCGTTTGGAAGCGGAATGTTTCGGATGCTTCTATTTTGTGTTGGTGGGATGATGTCTTGAAATTCTTTTTTCATAAATTAGTTGTTTAGAGTCTTTATAATGAACTTCTTTCTATTATCTTACATATTTCTTAAATAAAAAACTGTTGATAACGTTGCTATGTCTATGGCGCTGGTTTCTTTTTTTCTGATACTTGATCTAAAATCAGATTCTTCCCAAAAATGAATGTTGTCCTTTTCAAAATAACTTTGAATTTCTTTGTCTGCTAGTAAATATTTCCACAATACTTTAGCGACATGATTCTTTTGTAAAATATGAACCTCTTCGAACACTCCGGCATGTTGTTTAATACCCCAGAGTCCTTCTTTTATCGTTTCTTTCCATTCTTGGGTTGTTTTATCCATTAGTTCAAGGAGAGTTTTTGTCTTTTCTTCGTCGAGTTTGTTTTCATGAAAGAGTTCGATTTTAGTTTGGAGACTTTTTGGAGAAATCTTTCCATTGAATGCCATACCTCTAAGAAGACTGTTTGGTCCGTACGGAATAGATACACTACCTGTAATTGACTCCTCGCTTACGTGAATAAGTTCTGTTATTTCTTCATCGGGCAGAATAAGTAGCACTTCTTTTTTTGCATTAAAAGCTCTAAGTGAACGACTTGCTATGAATAAAGTTGAGTGTAGTTGTGTTTGCGTATGAGGTAAAAAGAAAGAAAGCTCTTCTTTTACCTTATCTTCTAAGTCTTTGGGTGTTTTTGTCTTATAAATTGAAACTTCTATTTCTTTTGATTTTTTTCCTTTCATGCTAGCCACTTTGTATCCATTTGCCTTGATTTCATTAATAAACTCTTCAAGAGTACTCCACTGAGGACTTTCAATTTGATGTTTTCTAAGTTCTTCTGAAATTAATTCGTCTGTTACCAAAAAAGCCTTTTCTTTCTTTATTTGGATTATTTTCTCTTCAGTTGTCGTCCATGGCGCACCAAATACAACCACTACTTTTTCTATATTGAGCTTTGGTTTTAGGGCAAGTTTTAAAAGTCCGTCTCGAAGTATTTTCTCGCTACACCTTCGAAGTCCTGTAAGCATGAAATTTTCTATCCGTGATTTATCAAACACTTCTTTGTTCGTCGTTTCTTCTTGGTGGTGGTATAGAATGGTAGAGTATTCTTTTTCTTGAAGCACTATTGATCCATGAACATGTCCACCCTCCAATATAAAAGTTGCATAAAGGTATGAACGAAATTGTCTTTGAGGTAATAAAGAAAACATTCCTCTATTATAACAGATTTTTATTTGCGACGTAGAGCGAGTGAAGTGGAAATGTAGTCATTTTCACTTCAGAGCCGAGGAGCATATATAGTCTAATACCCTGCGGTCTTTGTCACTGGAGAATATATTTGAGACTAAAATATTTTAAACTAAAAAAAATCTCGAGCGATGACGCTCGAGTTCTTGTAATTGAATCCTTACCAACGACTAACAGCTAGATCTCTCGCGAGTAATTGTGCAGGTAAAATATCGAGTAAGAGAATGTCTGCAATTCTTTCGATGCATTCATCTTCTTCTCGAAGCTTTCGGCTTGGCCGAAAAATTCTTCCTGAAACACTTTCTCCGGGATGCCATCGTGTGACAACGCTCCTGTATTTATCATCTTCCTCTCGCCGACACTTTATACGAGAAACGATTGGACAGCGAGCTCTTTTGAAGAACTCTTCCCATTTTTGCATCTCGCTATCCCAATCTTCCACGATAACTATTCCGTAATTACCTCGTCCTGTTAGAGATTCAGTAAACGCCTTTATTCTTCCTGGTAGATCAGAAATAACGATGTTTCTCCTTTCGAGTGTCTCAGTTTGCATTGCTAAGGCATCTACCACCATCTGACTTGTCCAAGGTTGTTTTTCCCCTGCTGGTCGAGCGTTACCTCGTAGTATCCCTGTTGCAACGGGGGTCGAAGCATCAAGAGAACAGAGTCCAACTGTAGGAAATGCTTGTGGCGAAACTCCAGTCAGTGTTTTTTTTAGGACTAGGATTTGTCTCTCTATAGCCGTAACCAAGTTAGCAGCGAGAGTGCTTTTTCCTCTACCGGGATCTCCTCCAATCAGGATAGTGGTTTGGTGGTTACTGAGTGTAAACATTCCATCAACTGGAACTTTACAACTTCTGTACTGCCGCACTTTCCTTGTTTCTTGCCAGTTTACAACAGTAGCTCCCGGGACTCCTTTCTCGAGTTGCAGTTCTGGTAGTTTGAAGTGGTAGTAGCCTCTAGTTCGGATCTCTTTTGGAGAGGGTTCCAAGACTTTGACTTCAGGATCTTGGTCACTTATGTCACCTTTAGACGGAAGACTTGTTAGTGTTTTGATACAAGTGGCGATTGCTTTTTCTGCTTTCAACCACGAGATATTTCGGAACCATTCTTTCCAAGGGGTTTTTTCCC
>JANMMK010000074.1:0-1983 GCA_031373235.1 bacterium
CCCTTACCTCTTCAATCATTGGATTAGAAAATACCTTCACATCTTTTTCTATTTTAAAATTATTTACATCAAAGTCAGGTACACTTGATAGTGCATACACTTCTCCTGTTCTTGGATCAACAATAATGCCCCCAGTCTCAGCAGAAGAAAATTGATCCTGAATTTTATGTACCGACTCTTCAAGGGCCGACTGAACAGTTGGTTCAATAGTTGAAATAATGTCTCCCTCAAAAGATTCTTTACTTGAAAGACCTTTTTTTATTCCAGAAAATATTTCAACAAAAAAATTACTGTATAAATTACTCTCATTTCTTGACAGTACCTCATCATAAAACCGTTCGAGTCCATACCTACCAGCAAATTCATCCTCTTTGAAAGCCATGAATCCAAGTACATGCGAAGCTGATCTTCCTCCTGGATAAAAACGCCACTTTTCTGGTATCAACTGAACTCCTGGTATTTTAAGCGCCCTTATCTTTTGACCAACCGACTCATCCACTTGTTTTAAAAGTTCTTCATAAGGATCATCTCTCTTGGTTGCTTTCGCTAGGAAAGTTTCCTGATCTATCTCAACCAACGTAGAAAGTTGATTATATACATCTTCTGGATTCTTGATTTGTGTCGGCACTATAGCAAGCGAAAAACCACTCTTTAATGTGGCACCCGAAATTTCTGCACCATTTTTATTTTGAAAAATAATTGAACCTCTACTAAATACCTGACTTGATCTGTTTTTTTGCTTACTTAATGTTGCAACAAAAGAATCATGCCTTACGATCTGTAATACATATAATTTAATAATAAAAATACAAGCGATCACCATTACTCCAATCGAAAGTATTCGAATACGGGAATCAGCTTTTTTCATTATCTTAGAGAAACTGCGTCACTTGACCTGAGAACTGTAACTTGGTCAGTCTCTACAAATCCTTGTAACTTAGCAAAGGAAAGTGTGAGAGAAGAAGTTTGTTTTAAATAAGAAAACTCAAGCTCTGCTGTTTCTGCAGTTAATTTTTGTATTGCAAGTTCTGCATTTTGCCTTTGGAGTGTATTAGAAAAGGTCAACGAAACAAGTGCAATATACAGAAACACCAAAAAACATCCAGCTCCTATGAGGGAATATACTGATTTTTGAAGTTTATATATTGAAGGTGCTTTTGTCATATGTTTTATATTTTTTCTATAATCCTAAGTTTTGCGCTTCTACTTCGAGGGTTGTCTCGAAGCTCTTTTTCACTCGGAGTAATTGGCTTCTTATTAATCTTCCTTACCACCCCTTCCTCCTCCCATTTTTTAAACAACTGCTTTACCAACCTGTCCTCGATACTATGGAATGAAATCACTGCGATTCGCCCTCCGATCCTGAGATACTTTAGTGTTTTCTCTAGTCCTTCAGTAATTGAATTTATTTCGTCATTGACCGCGATTCGTATTGCCTGAAATGTTTTTGTTGCGGGATGAATCTTTTTTCTCCGATACCAGGCAGGAACAGCTCTTTCTATAATCTCTCGTAGCTCTAGGGTTGTCTTAAAAGGAGTAACTTCCCTTCTTGCAACTATTGCTTTCGCAATTCGTTTTGAAAAAGTTTCTTCTCCCCACCCTCTAATAATCGTTTCCAGATTTTCTTCTTCAAATCCATTAACCACATCACTTGCAGAGAGGATATGCCCAGTTCCGTCTTTAGAAAAAGTCATACTCAAAGGCTCATCTCTCATAAAAGAAAATCCTCTTCCTGAAATCTCTAGTTGCTCACTTGAAAGCCCCAAATCAAAAATCGCACTTCCGATTTCTTTGACTGCAAACTTCTCTAGCGCAACATCAATATTTCGAAAATTTCCTTCAAAAAGAAAATGTGACGCCTTGACTTCTTCTAAATGTTTCTTTGCTCGCAAAAGCGCATCGCTGTCTTGGTCTATGCCAAGAATAGTTATGTTGCCCTCAAAACGCTTCGCGATAAAACTACTGTGACCTGCGTTATTAAGC
>JANMMK010000082.1:0-4505 GCA_031373235.1 bacterium
AGCTTTTAGTTTAGGAGCAAAAAAATTCCTCGTAAAAGCAAGTTATACTCTTCAAGAAATTATTGCTGAAATCAAAGAGACATTGGGTAGGAAGTAGTTTGTTTTAGGCTGTTTTTCTGTGCTATACTACATGGCTTTTCAGCTTTTATGAAAAATAACTACATCCACAAACTAAAAGATTCTGAGGAAAAAATCGTTGTAAAAGGCGCTAGGACTCACAATCTTAAGAATATTACAGTTGAAATGCCTAGAAACAAAATGATAGCTGTTACAGGGCTTTCTGGTTCTGGTAAGAGTTCTTTTGCCTTCGACACTGTGTTTGCTGAAGGACAAAGACGATATGTTGAATCTCTTTCTTCCTATGCCAGGCAATTTCTTCGTCAGATGCAAAAGCCAGATGTTGATGAAATTATTGGTCTTTCTCCTGCTATTTCAATTGATCAAAAATCTAGGTCAAACAATCCTCGATCTACCGTTGCAACAATTACTGAAATTTATGACTATCTTCGTATTCTGTTTGCTCGTATTGGTAAGCCACATTGTTTGGAGTGTGGACGAGAAATCAAAAGATTATCTAAGGAAGAGATTATTGAAACTATCTTAAAAATCGTAGAACAGATTGATCTTCCAAAACATTCAAAAAAAGTGATGGGTGTGTCTGTGAGCGATGTATCCTTTAAATTGTATGCACCGGTAGTCTTAGGAAGAAAAGGTGAGTACTATCAAATGCTTTATGACCTTCTAGGTAAAGGGTATGAACGAGTGCTGGTTGATGGTGTCGAACATTCTCTTCGAGAAAGGATTGAGCTCACAAAAACAAAGAAACATGATATCGATGTTTTGGTGGATGAATTTTATTTTTCAGAATTGAAAGACAAAACAAAAGGATTTGAAGAGAGGCTCAGTGAATCAATCGAGAAATGTTTACATGAGTCTGACGGACTTATTCGAATCAAGGCACTAGAAGAAAATCATCTCGTGTCTTCAAAGTTCATGTGTCCGTATGACGGATTTTCTTTCCCAGAAGTTGAACCAAGACTTTTTTCATTTAACTCTCCTTACGGAGCATGTCCAGAATGTAATGGTCTTGGGACTAGAGAGTTTTTTGTCAAAGAGGCCTGTAAAGTTTGTCTTGGAGCTAGACTTCGTCCAGAAGCACTTCATGTATTTTTGGGAGACAAAAAAGATCAGATGAATATAGTTGCACTTACCAAACTTTCTATAAAAGATGCAAGTAGCTTTTTTGATGAACTCGCACTTTCAAAAAAAGATGAAGAGATTTCAAAAGTAGTCATCAAAGAAATACAGGCACGACTTAAATTTATGATTGATGTAGGTATAGAGTATCTGTCACTCGAGAGGCGCGCTTCAACTCTTTCTGGTGGAGAAGCACAGCGTATTAGATTGGCTTCTCAGCTCGGTAGTGGGCTGGTGGGAGCGTTATATGTTTTAGATGAGCCGACTATAGGATTACACCAAAAAGATAATTCTAAGCTCATTAAAACACTTTTAAATCTCCGTGATCTTGGAAATACTATCTTGGTCGTTGAACATGACGAAGACACAATGTTTGCATCTGACTTTCTTATCGATATAGGGCCAAAGGCAGGTGTGCATGGTGGAAATGTTGTTGTATCTGGATACATGGATGATCTTATTACAGCAAAGAAAAATGATTCTGGCTCAGAGACGCTTTCGTATCTCCGGGGTGAGACAGTCATTGAAATTCCAGAAGAAAGAAGAACTCAAGATAAAGGAAGTATTAAAATAGCCGGAGGAAATATCTACAATATTAAAAACATGAATGTTGATATTCCTCTTGGCAGACTAGTTACTGTGACAGGTGTTTCGGGTTCCGGAAAGAGTTCTTTTGTATATGAAATATTACATCGTAATCTTGAAGCAAAGCTAGAACGTTCAAAACGCACCGCACAGATTTTTAACTGTAGTCGTTTCGAGGGATCTGAATACCTTGGTCGTTCTATTCTTATAGACCAGTCTCCAATAGGGAGAACTCCAAGGTCTAACCCTGCAACCTATAGTGGTGCATGGACGCACATTAGAGATATGTTTGCTGCAAGCGCCGAGGCAAGAGTTCGTGGATGGAATGCGGGAAGATTTTCTTTCAATAGAAAGGGTGGTAGATGCGAAACTTGCGAAGGAAACGGACTTATTGAAGTTGAGATGCACTTTTTGCCAACAGTCTATGTCACCTGTGATATTTGTAATGGAAAAAGGTTTATGAAAGAAACGCTTGAGGTGAAGTACAAGAAAAAGAGTATTTACGACTGTTTAGAAATGACCATCGAAGAAGCCCTCGTGTTTTTTGAAGACATACCAGCTATTTACGATAGATTAAACTCTCTTGCAGAAGTGGGGCTTGGATATTTGAAACTCGGACAAAGTGCCACAACTCTTTCTGGTGGAGAAGCACAAAGAGTAAAGATTGCTTCCGAACTCTACCGCCCACATATACAGAAGTCTATATACATACTGGATGAGCCAACAGTTGGTCTCCACTATACCGATGTAAAACGACTGATTGATATTTTGCAGACCCTCGTAAAAAGAGGAAATACTGTCGTAGTGATTGAACATAATCTTGATCTCATCAAATCTTCCGACTACATTATTGATATTGGTCCAGAAGGAGGGGTGAATGGAGGACAAATTGTAGCAAAAGGTACACCTGAAGAAGTGGCAAACAACAAAAAGTCTTACACAGGACAATATCTTAAAAAAATTCTTAATCGTTAGGTTGTAGTTTATAATAGTAGGTATGAAAAAAGGCTTACTAATCATAATTTTTCTTCTTATTGTCATTGGGAGTATTTTTTATATTTTAGATAATAAAAAAGAAAAACAGGTTACTACTGATCAGGTTTTTTGTGATTCAATTTTTAATAAAACACACAAAGAAAATTTCATGGATGAATTAACGTGGAAATCTTATGTGACTAGTAATAAATGTGTCTTTGATATTGGTAATAAAAGAGAGTTTGCATTTATTTTTAATAATACAGGCACTGAAAAAGATCCAGTTTTTGTGTTAGAGATAAGTGATAGTAAAAACAAAACAAAACAAACTATTCCCCTGGCTTATGCATGGTCTTATAACATAGACACCATCAATCTTCATGATGACATTAATTTTGACGGGTACAAAGATATGTTGTTTCGAGTTTTAAGTCCCAGGGCAGCAGAATACACCTATTATACTTTTAATCCGGAAACTAACTTATTTGAAGCAAACGAAGTGCTTTCTTTTATCTTTTCTCCAACTTTTGACCTTGTGAAAAAGACTATTACTGTTACTCCTGATATTCCAAATTACTACACTGATGATAATGGCGAGCAACAGTATTACACCCCCGAACAACAAACAAGAAGATTTAAGTTCGAAGGTGGTTCGTGGCAAGTGGTTGAAAAAGAAGGTAGTGATAAACTATAAAGATAGTGCGTAATGCTAAAAACGTTAGATTAACAAAGTAAGTAAAATAATATGCTCAGAGCTTAGAACATAATATGGAATACGAAAATTTTGTATTTATTTTATTTCTTGCAACTTTATTTTCGGGTGTATTTTTTTGGCTTCTGGCTTCCAATAAAAAACCTATACCGAACTTATTCGGACTCTTTTTTTTCACGTTTGCGATGTGTGATTTAATAGGATTGTTAATCCTCACTGGTGAAAAAATGACCGACTCAAAATCTTTAGATGTAGCAATACTAGTATGCTCGGTCATTGTATTCATGTATGTGAATTATAATTTTATTCTTGATAATTTTGGTCTAACAAGGACAAAGGTTATTACTCGGTTAAAAATTTCTAGTGATATCAGTGTAGATAAAGGTGGTCATATACTAGAGTCAGAAGATGGGCAGAAGTTTAAGTTTATATTACAGGGTAATGATTTGGCTTCTTGGGTAGCTGACCACCACTTTGATGATAATTATGATTCATATGCATCTGATAAGTACGAGATGATTGTACTTCCGCATACTGGATATATCTTGAGTGCGGTTAAGGTAAATAATAAATAAAAATGAAAAAAATAATGATCTATATAATAATTCTTGTAATAATTTTGATCCTTACTAGTCTCGGTATATCTAATCAGATAAATAAAGATATCAAAAATAAGTATTTTCCAGTAAAAAATATAAGTTACCATAAGGTAGATCCTGCTTTTAGTTTTGAGTATCCAGAGATTAAAGGTATGGTAGCGCAAATAAAACACGAACCATTAACTACAAATGGTGAAATAATATATTTGTATGATCGTCCTACTCTTCTTACTATTCCTTTACCAAGAATTAGCTGGGATGAAATTTCTATAAAAGTCACTGAAGACTATTGGGACTCTAAACCAAAAAACAAAAATGGCTTAGCATATTCTGCGTCTGAAAATAAAGATAGTATTACATTTAGACTCCCAAAACAAGGTACCTCAATCGAAGTAGACTTGAGTTTAACGTACGAATACAAAAAACAAATATATGAA
>JANMMK010000044.1:0-1553 GCA_031373235.1 bacterium
TTTTCTAGGGCGTGCATATAAAATAATATGCCAAATAGATAGCATAGTCCTGTTGCTATGAGTACTAGGATTGAGAATGGATTGAGGCTAAATATTCCTTGGTCAAAATAAAAAGCAACAGGCAATGCGAATACAGCAAAAAGTGAAGAATAAATGACCAGTCCCCCGATTCCTCCGTTTTTACTGTATTTCGATATTAAGAACTTATCAGCATGGTTGAGGATACTCCAGAGGAATGGTGCTATAAGCGACATTAAAAACCAGTTCATGGTTATGTATTATAAGATATAGGCCTTTTATATACTAGTTTTATTTTCACTTATCTTACTTAATTATATGATGCGAAATCGTGCCCTGTGACTCACTAATTATCTTTTTAATTATTTCTGGTCGGATATCTTTGCCTGTTAATTCTTCCTCGGTTAGCTGTACAAAGTTCTCTGGTAAATCTACACTTACAACATCTTCGGATCTGTACACAAAACATATTTCTTGAACACGTGATTCTCCTTGGTTAAAAAAATTTTCAACTATTCCGATTAACTTAATGTTTTGAACTTTAGTACCTATTTCTTCAAGCACTTCCCTCTTCGCAGCTTCCAGCGACGACTCGTTTACTTTTACTCTTCCTCCTACAGTAAATAAGTAGCCGTTTTTACTGCGTTCAAAAATATATCCTTTACTTGTTTGAAGTAAAACTGCTACACGAATATTTAATTTGGTATTTTCTAGTTGAATTGTTAAGTCTATTTCGTTTTCTATAGCCCTTCTTTCTTTAGTTCTTCTATCAACTTTTTACTTGTCTTAGAGAGTTTGTGAGGCATCACAATATTTATTTGCAAAAACAGATCTCCTCTTCTGCCTGACTCATGCGGTACACCTTTTCCTTTCAGTCGAAGTATTTCTCCAAACTTTACTCCTTCAGGAATAGTGACTTTAAGTGTTCCTTCAAGTGTTTCAACTGGTAGTTCGGCTCCAATGAGTGCATCAGAAAGTTTTACATCCAGTTCTTGAATAAGGTTGTAACCTTCTTTCTTTATTTTTCTATCTGCCTTAACATGTATTTTTATATATAAGTCTCCTGAGCTTCCAGCTTGAATTGCTTCTCCTTTTCCTGAAAGTTTAATCATTTCTCCATTTTCAATACCTGCTGGAATGTTGACGCTTATTTCTTCTTGTCCGTTTCTAATACCGCCACCTTTGCAATCGTGGCATTTTTTTTCTGGAATCTTTCCGGTGCCAAAGCAGTGGTCACAAGTTTTTGTGCTCATGAATTGGCCAATGAAAGAACGTCGAGCTTCTTTTATACTTCCAACCCCATTACAAGTTTTGCAAGTAGAAAAGTTTGTTCCTGGTTCACCTCCCTTTCCCGAGCATCTGCTACACACGGATGCTTTGTTTACCAAAATTTTTCTTGGTGCTCCAAAGACAGATTCTTTGAAAGTAAGCTCTATGTCGATTGAAATATCCCTTCCTCGTTTTGTTCTAGTAGTTCGTCCGCCTCCAAAAATATCACCAAATATGTCTCCGATATCAAACTCAAAGCCGTTTTG
>JANMMK010000105.1:0-1506 GCA_031373235.1 bacterium
TTATATTTTCGAGCCGAGGAAGCTAAAGGGTTAATACCCCGTAGCTTGCTACGGATATGAGTGTGAGTGAAACGAACTCATGTCATACCTCGCAAGCCTTGCTGCGAGGTATTTGATATAAACCCCACAAATCTTTAAAAAAAATTTGAGATACTTTTTGCTTCCGGTTATAATGCATCTATATATTTATATTCTATGAAAAAAGCTCTTTCCTCAAAACCTAAAAAAGAAATAAAAATAAAGGAAATTTCTGTGCCCAAAAAAGATTTCGCTGAACAGGCAACAAGGTGGATTGGTTCTAAAAAATCACTTAAGGTACATAGTATTTTTTTCTTTGCATGCTTTTTGCCACCACTTTTTGGCGCCCCACTCGATACCGTTCTACTGTTCCTAACGACGGTTGTGTCTCTTGAAGCCATCTACTTAGCAATCTTTATCCAACTTACCGTAAATAAACACTCAGAAGAGTTAGTTGAAGTGGCAAAAGATGTAGATGAGATCCAAGAAGATATTGACGAAATTCAAACCGACGTAGACGAAATTCAGGAGGATATTGATGAAATTCAAACCGACGTAGACGAAATTCAGGAGGACGTTGGTGAAATCCAAGAAGATGTTGATGATATCGAAGAAGACACTACCGACGAACAAAAGAGAGATAAACAACAAGAAGATTTACTCAAGACAATCTATCAAAAACTAGATTCCCTCACCGAAGATTTAAAAAAACTTAACCAAAAAAACTAATGACTAGTATCAAAGGAATTGTAATAAAAGGTAAGCAAGAGGGCACCAAAATGGGATTTCCTACGGCAAATATAGAGTTTGGGGTTAGCATAAGACATGAAGCTGGAATATATAGTGGATATGCTTTTGTGGACGGACAAAAGTTTAAGTCGGCAATCTATATCAGTGAAGACCGACCAGATATTCTCGAGGCACACATCATGGACCTTGAAGGAAACGATCTCTACGGTAAAGAAATTGAAGTAAAAATCATCGAAAAAATAAGAGATCAAATCAAAGGACTGTCCGTCGACAAACTAAAGAAGGTAATACAAGATGATGTACAAATGATCAAACTTAGTTTAGATTTCTAGAACCTACTTCAAAAATATGTTTACGGGCATCATCACAACAACAAAAGACGTCACTTCTACCAGAGAGAGTCTTGGAATAAAGAGGGTTGGAATCAGTAAAGATATTTCTGAAGAATTTTCTATTGGTGAAAGTATTGCTATTAACGGTGTCTGTTCAACGATCGTGGAAGTTACTTCGGAAAATTTCTTTGTGGAATACATGAATGAAACATTAACAAAGACAACTATCGGGCGCATACAAAACGGAGATAAGGTAAATATCGAGAGAAGTTTAAAAGTAGGCGATACGCTCTCTGGTCATTTTGTGTACGGACATATCGACGCGGTGGGTACTATTGAAAAAATAGAGGAAAAAGGGGAATCAAAAGAATTTTATATTGCTATATCAAATGACTTACATAAGTAT
>JANMMK010000027.1:0-6518 GCA_031373235.1 bacterium
AGGTTGATGTAGCAGAGCCAGTGGTGTTTAGTGCAAAAACATCAAGTCCTCCAGCAAGAGTAGAAGTTGCTGTTGAAGTTCCAACAAAATTTCTTGCAACCACAGTTCCTGAGACAGAAAGTTTTGCATACGGACTTGTAGTTCCAACTCCAATATTTCCATTACTCGCCACAACAAACGCACTTCCGTTCACACCAGAAAAATTTACCACATCACCCGCACCACTTTGTGTAAGAGCTAAAAATGTTCCCGCACTTGATGTCGCGTTCGCGGTATCACTTCGAAGAAATTGTGTTGACCCAAGTCCATTTAATTTTTCAGATTCTATTGCTGCTGGTACAACGCCGAATTTTTTTCGTGGAGACATTTCTCCATCCCATGAAGGAGTTGTCGTTCCTCCGATATTTATACCAAGATACAAAGTTTGATTAAAATCAATATCATCAAGTGCGGTCACTTCCCCGAGCATCACACTAAAGAGTCCACTGCTCACCGTAACTTTATTTCCTCCTGTTCTTGTCTCTGTCCAGATTGGAGATCCTCCACTTGAAACCGTGTAGAGTTTAAACTCCATGTTGTAGGTATCATTAGCAACGACCTGACTAGAAGCGTTCAAAAGCTTACCTTGATAGTTGATTTGTTTGTTTAAAGCAGCAAAAACAGACCCCGAAGACAGCATCGTGGCGATAACTAGCGAAAGTGCGGTAAGTACCCGCGCCCATTTTTTGATGAAAGCGCTACTCGTAAAATTCTTTTGTCTCATTCCCTACTATTTTAGCAAATTTTCAAGTATTTTAATATACTTTTTTAGGGGAAAACTTCTTCTGTTTTCACATTTTTTATCAAATAACACACTTACACCCTCGCAATCATTTTCTGGCAAGCGATTCGTATCAACTTTCAGTAAAAAATCATAAAAATAACTTTTTTTTGTCTTCAAACTGGTAACTTTTATACGTACTGGGTACGCTCCATCAAATAAAAATCTTGGAATCAAAATTTCAGCTCTTTTTTCTCCTTTCACAAAATTAAAAATTCTTTTTGTCCCCCCAGAAGTATTAGTTCCGAGATCAAGTGTGTACTCAAAATCTTTTGAAAATATTCCTTGATACAAAATAGAGATTCGAGTGTCGAGTAAACCATCAATTAAAAAATAATCCTCCGAAAAAGGCCTTACTCGCTTGTCTTTTTGACTAATCAGAATAGAAAACTCCATCTTCTCATCGATAAAACCTTGTTCACCTTTTTTTTCTAAAAAAGAAAAATCTTTTGAACTTACAAAGTCTTTTGATGGATAGATGTCTATATTTGAAAGAACATCTTTTTTAAAGACTTTATTCGGACTAGTAAAATAATAAGCTGGAATAAAAATATTATTATTTTGTTGTTTTATGAAAAGTGTGTAGTAACTAACATTTGACGAGAAATTATCATAGCTAAATTTGGCGAAACCTTCGTACACCACCTTGCCATCAAAAATAGTTTTTGGATAATTAAATGGTGAACGCACAAGTTTTACGTACACATTCGAAAGAGTATCGAACCAACTAACCATGAAACCGTACTCTGTGGTTGAGAGCACTTCTATACCCTTCCCACCAAAAAACACTCCGCCTTGATTCAAAAAACTATTATTCTCGTCACTTCCTCCACCACCTCGATTACCCGAACTTGAACGCCTGCTTGATGTAGGAGTTACTGGTAGCGGTGGAGCTTCACAATCAAGTGGACAAGCAGGATAGTTTTCTCCAAACAAAACTTCGCACACATTATCCTGATCACAAGTATCGATACCAACTCTAATCCTTACCTCGTCACTACTTGCAAAAGAATAGTTTGGAACGCTAACCGAAAGCAGAAAAAAAAATATTAGACCTCTTCCATAACCCGCCTTCGAATAGCGAAGAGTTAAATTTTTGAGAAAAAAAACAAGATGGAAATTTCTTGCTATCCAAAGATAACAAGAAATTGAAGCGAAGTTTTTTAACCAAAAATATGACTCTGGAGCCGGAATGGGGTTATGGAAGAGATCTATTCTAAAAAAAAATTTCTTTTGTATCATAAAGCAAGAGCGGTTACGGTAATAGTTGCTGTGTAAGTTCCCGAATCCTGAATTTTATTACTTCCAATAAAGGCGCGAAATTTTATAGTTGTATCTGTTCCTGACGGGCTATTTTGGACACTGGTTCCCGCTATCACTTCTGGTGTTGTAGAAAATGCGTCCCAACACATATCACTGGCATCAGAAGTACCGGTATTACAGCTTACTCCGTCATCCTTGAAACGTGTACTGATGTGATCTCCTTCTGGAGAAAAACCAAATTCTGAGTCACTACCCGCTACAGAAAAAGTAAAGTCTGGGTTAGCACCGGCTCTTGTGTAGTTTGCAAAAAAAGCATCGTTGTATTTGAGGGCTGGGTTGGTCCCAGAATTTACATAGAGTACATAGCCCCCAGGATTACCAGTGGTCACTTTCCACGTAGCACTTCCACTTGAAGTTCCACCAGACACCCCTCCAAGTGATGACAGCGTCACATCTCCAGGACTCGTAATCGAAATAGTGTTATCAGTCATCTGGTATCCCGCTTGATCAAGAATGTAAGAAGTGCTATTGGATTTTCCAGTAGCGACCTCTCCAAGAGAATCCTCTACCCAGTAAGTAGTACTAGTAGAAAAATTACCACCAGTATTTATTGAGTCGAGTTCAATTTTATAACTTCCACTCGTCATCACAGCGCCGTAGAGAACTCCAGGAAGCAAAGTCAGAAATATGTAAGAGCTTACTCGCTTAAACATCAAAATACCTTTTTGAGACATCCTATTTCCGTTTAATTTCGAAGTTTCGAAGTGTATATCTAAATAGAAATACTAAAATAAATATTGATAAAAAGGCAACAACGATAAACTTCCATGGGATTACCCAAAATACTACTGATTTGGTATCAGACAGATTATCGTACCCTCTTTCTAAGTCAACAGTAGCCTTATACCTACCGATAACAACATTACCAGACCAAAGTATTTCACGACTTCTAAGTGAATTAGGGAGTGTAAAGAAGGGATCAATTTTTACACCTTCAATTTTTCTACCAAAAATATTCGTAATAGTAATAGTTCCCCTTGGAGCCAAGTGAACACTACCATCATTAGAAAACAATAATTCAAATGCTGTAGGGGCTTTACTAAAGAGCCACCTATTAGAAGGCCCCGAAATTCTAAAGTCTTCTAAACGCCCCTCTTCCTTTACCTGTCCTTTCACCCTTACAAATAACAGAGAACCTACACGAGAAACTGTTCTCGTGCCACCTCCAAGCACTTTATCTTTTTCTGGTTTATTAGTGATAATGACAGACGCATAATATCCTCCCGGTGCAGCATCTTTAGGAACCTGTATTTTAATAGGTATTGCAGCTTTTTCCCCAAGTTTCAAAGAAAAATTTGTACCTGGAACAATAACATTGTCTCTAAAAGAATAAGGACTTTTTTCTAGACTATCTTTTCCTAGTAGAACAAGTGGTGTGTCTGGATTTTTTGATCCAACAAAGTCCTCTATTTCGATACCGAAGATTGTTTCTTCTGGAACCCTACTTGTGATATAAATTGTTCTTTCCGCTGTTTCACCAGGTTCCAAAGCAAATTCCATTTTTGCCGGATCAAGAATAAAGTCACCTTTTGGCTCAACAACTGTTTGTGCTATATCAATAGCTGCTAGTGCAGAACTAGTAATTCCAAAAAGTATAAGGGTGGCGACAAAATATTTTTTCATGTAAAAAGCGTGATCTTAAAGACTACGGATTAGCCGTTGCTGTCGCGGTGATTGTCGCTGTGTAAGTTCCTGATGGAAGGAAAGTATCTTTTTGCTCTACTGCATAGCAAATTGTAGTGAAGTCTCCTGAAGGAGTAGTTGTAGCTGTATGGTTAAGTACTTGAGCTGCTGAAGTTGTAAACCCCTTGTACTTTAGAGATGCTCCTACTGTACTGGTCGAAGCTCCGTTACAGAAGTTTCCTGTTCCCCATGTTGCAGTTGAAACTCTTGTTCCTGTTGCTGAATATCCGAAGTAAGCAAAAGTTGTTGTTGGGGTCCAAATACTTGGGTTACCAGTATGGTAATCAGTAACACTATTACCTCCAGACTGCATTGCAGGTTGTGTACTCGCTTGTACACTAAAATTATATCCTGTTCCGTTATTTGTAATAACGGTCCATGTAGTCGTAGCTACCGCAACATGAGTTGCCACTCCAAGATTCGTACTCATTGCAGTATCAGCAGGACTGTTGATCGAAATTTCTGAATTAACTCCAAGTGTTACCACCACAGAGTCAGTGACTGCGTCAACTACCTCTGGCTCAAATAGAGCTACTGCTGATAAAATAAAAGATCCGAGGATCACCGAAGTAAATATATTATTTTTGAAAGTATTTTTGTTCATAATTAAAGTAATTATAACAAAATTAATAAATAAAGAAATAAATTATTGGGGAAAACTATCTAAAATACTAACTTCGAACCTTTTCGTGTTCTGGAGAATTTATTTCTCCGCACTTTTTCCATTTCTTACCACTACCACAAGGACAAATATCATTTCTTCCGATATTCTCTTTCGCCACAACGTTCGATCTTATGTTTTGTTTGGATTCTTCTGAGGTAGACCCCTCAAAAGTCTCAATCAAACCAGAAACCTTCTCAACTTCTACTTCTTTTACCATATTAGAGTTCTTCATGTTTACCAAGGCATTTTTTATTGATTCCTTAATAGAGATCTCCATTTCTTTGAAAAGCTTCAACCCTTCCTTTTTGTACTCAACAAGAGGATCTCGTTGACCATAAGCTCTTAGATTTACACTGCCCCGAAGATAATCCATCATTTCAAGATGATCCATCCAGAAAAAATCTATACTCTGTAGCATCAAAGCTCTAACTGCACGGATAAAAACATCCTCTCCAATTTCGTTTATTTTACTAGAAGCAATGTCTAACAGCTCACTGTTTCCATCGAGAAAAGTTTCAAGGGTTTCTTTTACCTCTCCCTCTATTCCAACCAAAATCTTTCTTCGCTTCTCATAAATAACCTTTCGTTGATGATTGAGCACCATATCAAACTCAAGCACATGTTTTCGTGCGTCAAAGTGAAATCCTTCAATTCTATTTTGAGCCGTCTCAAGTGACCGAGTAATCAGTCTATTCTCCACCGCTTCATCCTCTGCAAGTCCAAGTTTTCCAAGCATTCCCTTAATAAGGTCGTTGGCAAATACACGCATCAAAGAATCTTCCATCGAAACGAAGAAGACAGTTTCACCTGGATCCCCTTGTCTTCCAGCCCGTCCTCGGAGCTGGTTATCGATTCTTCTTGCTTCATGTCTCTCGGTACCAAGCACAAAAAGTCCCCCTAGTTTTTTAACTTCTTCTGCTTTTTCTTCACCAAAAGGAACTCCACCGAGTTTGATATCAACTCCTCTTCCTGCCATGTTTGTTGCAATCGTTACAGCTCCTTTTTTTCCAGCTTCCGCAATAATCTCTCCTTCTTTTTCGTGGTTTTTTGCATTAAGGAGTGCATGAGGTACACCTTCCCTTGTTAAATATCTTGAGAGGAGTTCGTTTTTCTCAATAGAAACAGTTCCGATAAGTACCGGCTGTCCCTTTGCATGAAGCTCTTTCACTTTTTTTGCAATTGCCTTAAATTTTCCTTGCTCTGTTTGAAATATTTGATCATTTCTATCAATTCTTTTAACTGGAATGTGTGTTGGGATTGGCACCACAAAAAGTCCATACACCTTAAGGAACTCCTCCTTACTGGTATCGGCAGTCCCCGTCATCCCTGCTAGCTTCTTATACAGTCTGAAATAGTTCTGAAATGTAATAGATGCATACGTTCTTGTCTCCTCTTTAATTGAAACACCTTCCTTAGCTTCGATTGCCTGATGCAAACCTTCCGACCAACGTCTCCCTGGTTGCATTCTTCCTGTTAATTCATCGACAATAACCACTTCACCATCTTTAACAACGTATTCTTTATCTTTTTTATACAACGCCTTCGCACGCACCGCCGTTTCTAAGTGATGCACATACTTAATACCTTTTTCAGTATATATATTTTCAACACCGAGTATTTTTTCTGCTTTTTCTATCCCAGAGTCAGTCATTGCAATGGCATGATATTTTTCGTCAATAGTATAATCTTCAAGTGGCACAAGATTGTGTGCAATCTTTGAGAATACTTTATAGAGCTCTTCTGGATTATTAGATGGACCAGAAATAATAAGCGGGGTTCTCGCTTCATCAATCAAAATAGAGTCGGCTTCATCGATAATCGCAAAATAAGGCGGACGTTGTCGAACATCGCTTGACTTCATGCTGATGTTATCGAAAAGATAATCAAAACCAAAAGCACTGTTTGTTCCATAAGTTATATCTGCTTGATAAGCTTCTTGTTTTGTACAGGGTCGCAAAAACTCATAACCAACCTTAAAACTTCCAAGTGCATCTTCTGTTTTTTCATCTTCGACTGTTGTGTGTGTCG
>JANMMK010000036.1:0-3158 GCA_031373235.1 bacterium
ATATAGTTTTCTTTCCATTAACCCTGTATATATAAGCCTAATAAGCTACCTCCGGAACACTAGTATTGTAGCAAAAAAAGAATCAACCCGAAAGATAGGCAACATTCTTTGTTTATATAGACCTCTTGCATAACCTCATTCCGGCGCTTCGAACTTATATTTTTGGATAAAAAACTTCGTTTCAAAATCTTGTTATCTTTAGATAGCAAGATTTTTCCAACTTGTCTTTTACCTTAAAAATCTACGTTCTCGACACGAAAGCAGGTTATGCAAGAGGTCTTATAAAAGAAAGTGGCCCCTCATATAAAAAAACACCCGCTTTCGCGAGTGTTTTAAGAAAGAAAAAATTATTTCTTTTTCTTTGAAGCTGTCTTCTTCTTTGCTGCTGGCTTCTTTGCCTTTCCTTTTTTTACTGCTTTCTTTTTTGCTGCCATTTTATTTTTTGGTGCAGAGTGCCCCTTTTCAAACTAGATTTGATAAAAGAACATTTCTTGCATGGCTTATAAGTCTACTAAAAAATATTTTCGACTAAAAAATATTTCTTAGAGTTAACATAATTATCTCGTTAATAAAATTTTGACACAATACAAAAATAAAAAATCTTGTGGATAACTTTTTAAAAAATTATTTTTATTTTTTTAATTTAAAAAATATTTTTTAAATTATTTGTTTTCTAAAAAAAGAATTTAGAACAAACTACATCAACACCACCTCTTCTTCTAATACGATGTTTGTTTTTTCAAAAAAAAGTTTTTTTATTTTTTCTACAAATTTTTTTACATCACTCGCAGTCGCACCTTCTTCCACGGTCAGTATGAGCGGTTGTTTATCAAAGAGAAAGACTTTACCTTCTTTATATCCTTTAAGTCTCAACACCTGATCAAAAATCCACGCAACTGATATTTTCTTTTTTCCTTCTGGTACATCAAAGACTGGTAATAAAGGATACTCTGCTTGTAACCGTAAGGATTCCTCCTTACTAATAATTGGATTTTTAAAATAAGAACCCGCAGTTCCCCACTCCAAGAGATCGGGAAACTTCCCTTGTCTTACCTGTATGACTGCATCTCTTACTTCTTTTGGTTCTGGTTTTTTTTCACCAAATAAAATCTTCAAGTCTTTGTAGGACACGTTTGATTCCCATTTTTTATATAAAATAAAATGTACCCCCAGAACAATAAAATTCTTTCCCGCACCTGTTTTAAAAACACTATATCGATAATCAAACAAACACTCTTCCCTTGAAAGTTCTTTGCATCTTTTTTCTACACAATCAAATACCCTGACCCTCAAAATAAAATCTTTTACCTCAACTCCGTATGCACCAATATTTTGTACAACAGACGCTCCGACACTACCGGGTATAAGAGATAGGTTTTCTAGTCCGTATATTTTTTTCTCAACACAAAATGAAACAAACTCGTCCCACTCTTCTCCTGCACCAACAAACATCTTAACTGTTTTTTCATCTTCCAAACCAACAACACGATGCTTAATATTATTTTGTATGACCACACCTCGAAAACCTTCGTCCGAAAACAGAGTATTAGAACCTTTTCCAAGGAAAAAAACTGGTAGCTTTTTTTCTTCAGCAAAAATAACTGCATTTTTTACATCATCTTCTGTCTCAACAATTATAAAAAAATCGGCGACTCCGCCTATTTTAAAAGTTGTATGTAGAGAAAGTGGTTCTTGTTCTTTAATAATCATAAGTTCGGCAAGAATTTCAAGTATCAGTTTTTATTGATTCACACTCTTTGAGGGTTGTGGGCGAAGCTCCAATGTGAACACCATTATATGAGTCGAGCCACAACCCTCGAAAAGTACGAACACTGTAATGATACCCAAATATAAACAAAAAAACAAAGCCTCGCCGGAGCGAGACTTTGCTAATGGTGTTCAAATCATTGGAGTTCAATATAAAATCTCAAACTCATATTTATATAATACCAGAATTTAACATACTGTCAATTATTTTATCTGATCGAGCGCCTGGATCATTCCCTCTCCTTCCTCTTTAGTTTCTGGATTAACTGCAATCATCTGTCTTATAATCTCTTTTGCTTTTGGAATATTTTTCTCAAATTGATACACACTAGCAAGATAGACGTAGGTATTACTTTCTTTTGGATTACGAGCAATTCTCTTTGAAAGAATTTCTTTTGCCACTCCACCAAAACCATTATCTGTCATTGCTTTTACTATCCTACCTTCAAAAGGAGCCTCTGCTTCTCCGAGGGTTCTTATAATATCTATAACTAAAGGACTCTGCTTCGCATACAAGGCAGATACAACATAGAACACTCGGGCCTCAGGAAATTCTGGGTCAAGGTCATATGCAATCTTTGCTTTCTCAAACGCTTCCCCCCATCTTGACTGCCTCATAAGTGCCACACTCTCTTGAATATATATCAGCTGTTTTTTAGGTGCCAATTTTTCTGCTTGTACTAAGTACGCTGTACCCTGATCAGTGATACCGACGTCGGAAAGAAAACTACCTGCAAAAATAAGCGTCTTAGCGTCAAGTGGATTCGCCTTCATCACCTTATCAAAACTTTTCATAACCTCTGTCACGAACTCCTGCTTAACCTGCATTGGAACGCTTTGATTTGAAATTACGGAACCTGCAATACGAGACATGTGTTCTGTGACTTCGATATTCCCCATGTGATCATACGCAAGAGCTTTTTTAAATAACTTCATGTTTTCACTAATACCTTGTTGCTGTGGTTGCATCGCTTTAAGCAGGGTCACGTTTTGCATAAATGGACTCGCATTCACTGCATAAATAAAAACTAGTGTTATACCGAATGTTACTGCAATTGCACTTCCTGAGATAACTCCGTTTTTTTCAGCCTTTTCTCCTTGATGACGCGCTCTCACATACTCGTTTTGTACAATACCAAGCAAGGTAAAGAACAAAACATAACCCACTAGATTGTCGAACACAAACAAACTTTGAAATGCATATGCGGAAAGCAGACCGAATAAAATTCCTTTCTCGACTGGGGGAATAGAAGAACGAAAGAGCATGTAAATCATACTCGCGTATAAAGATAGGAATGCAAGAAATCCAAGTATTCCACCTGCAACCAACCATTCAAGAAAACCATTATGAACTCGATCGAACCACGCTTCGTGGCCCCACATTTTTGGAT
>JANMMK010000087.1:0-2884 GCA_031373235.1 bacterium
CACAAATGAACACCAAAAAGACGAATGGGTGACTTCCGAGGAATCTTTACTATTACCACTTCTGAAAGACCAAGGTGGCGCGATAATGAAAGTATTACACTTGTTATGAAAACAGAAAAAAGACTCGAGGAGTTGAAAAAAATTACCGAAGACCTCATCTCAAACAAAAACCTTCCACTTTTTGAATTTAGAACCCAAAACAAATATTTTCCTGTCATTGGAGAGGGAAGTAACGAAGCTAAGATAATGTTTATTGGAGAAGCACCGGGAAAAAACGAAGCACAAAATGGGAGACCTTTTTGTGGAGCATCCGGAAAATTTTTAGATGAACTACTTAGTCATGTCGGAATAAAAAGAGAAGATGTATATATCACTAATATAGTAAAAGACCGTCCGCAAGAAAATAGAGACCCGACATCTGATGAAATAAAAGCTTATGGTCCTTATCTTGATAGACAAATAGAGATAATAAAACCAAAGGTCATCGCGACTCTTGGACGATTTTCGATGAAATATATTATGGAGAAGTTTGGACTCACTTCAGACCTTGCTCCTATTTCAAAAATACACGGGAAATCTTTTGAGACAAAAACAACTTACGGAAAAGTCATCATTATTCCTTTCTACCATCCAGCAAGTGCTCTTTACAACGGATCAATGAGAGATGTTCTCAAAAAAGATTTTGAGATTCTTAAAAAGTTATAAAATATTATAATTTTCCTTGCAAAATCTTTTGAAATAGTTAACTATAGAAAAAATGAATGCAGATATTTTTTCGCTCTTTAACCATGTTGGTGATTTGCCTTTAGTTATCTGTGGAGGAGGAGTGCTCTTTTTCATATTGAGCTTCATACTCCGTAAAAGAAAACCCTTCAAGATGGTAACCAAAGATGACATTTTTTCTGTTCTAGAAAAAACCGCACGAAATACTCATGAGGAGATAAACTGGCTTCCAGTTGATACTCTCATCGGAGTACTTCAAGTACATCACCCAAGTAATACCATTTCAAGGAAGCAGGTAATGAGACTGCTCGAAGAAATGAGCAGAAAAGGGGAAATTAAGTTTGAACAAACATGGCAACCTCAATAACACGCACCACAAGAAATATAGAGGTGCGATTTTTTTTATCTAATTTTTATGATAGATTGTAAGCCATGGATTCAACAGAAATTCGCCAAAGATTCTTAAAGTTTTTCGAGAAAAGAGGGCATGCCATCATCCCTTCTGCTCCACTCGTACCCGAAAATGACCCTTCTGTGCTTTTTAATACCGCTGGTATGCAACCTTTAGTACCTTACCTTATGGGAGAGCCACATCCACAAGGCAAAAGACTTGCTAACTCTCAAAAATGCGTCAGGACACAAGATATAGATGAAGTCGGAGACAATACTCATGACACTTTTTTTGAAATGCTTGGAAACTGGTCACTTGGAGATTATTTCAAAGAAGAAGCAATAAAATGGAGTTTTGAGCTACTAACTAGTGACGAAGGATTTAAACTTGATCCAAAAAGACTTTATGTCACTGTCTTTGCAGGAAATGATGATGCCCCAAAAGACACGGAAAGTTTTGATATATGGAAAAAATATATTCCTGAAAACCGAATCTATTTTTTAGGTTTTAACGGTAAAAAAGAACCAAACTGGTGGGAAGCAGGAGTAAACGGCCCTTGCGGACCTGACACAGAGATGTTTTACGATGTCACACCAGAAGGACTAGGAGACATGACAAAGGAAGAATATCTCAAAGCAGATGATGAACAAAAAGTTGTTGAAATCTGGAATAATGTGTTTATGGAATATGTAAAGAAAGATGGAAAAGTAGTAGGAAAACTTCCAAATAAAAACGTAGATACAGGCTCAGGTCTTGAAAGAGTTGTTATGGCACTTCAAGGAAAGAATAATATTTTTGATACTGACTTGTTTAAGCCACTGATGGATAAGCTCACTGAATTTTCGACTTCAAACGACAAGGATTCCATAAGATCTAAAAGAATTATTGCAGACCACATAAGAACTTCGGTGTTTATGATTAGCGACGGAGTGACTCCTTCAAACACAGACCAAGGATATATTCTTCGAAGACTTATTAGAAGGGCTGTGAGAAAAATGAAAATACTTAATATTGAACCCTCACTACTAAAAGAGTGTTCCGAGGTTGTTATTGAAAAATACAAAACAGTATATAAAGATTTATCTGAAAAAAAAGATGTTATCTTTAAAATCTTAGAAGAAGAAGTTGAAAAGTTCAAAAAACCACTTGATTGGGTATCTTTATATAAAATAGATATCGAAGATGCAAAAAAGGGTGTTATCAAAAAAATAAAAGACATACCGATTCTTTCTAGTACTGACACCGCTTCGGCAGAGTATGTATACCAAAACTTCCAGACATATGGAGTTCCTACTGACTTGAGTATAGAAGTAATTATTGAAGCAGGACTCAAGTTTGACCAAGATCTATTTGACAAGAAATTTAAAGAACACCAAGACATGTCTCGGGCTGGAGCAGAAAAAAAGTTTAAAGGAGGAATGGGAGACACCAGTGAAAAATCACTGCAATACCACACTGCCACACATCTTCTCCATCAAGCACTTCGAACAGTCTTAGGAAACCACGTATCGCAGAAGGGAAGTAATATTACTCCAGAAAGACTTCGTTTTGACTTCACTCACGGAGTAAAAATGACAGACGAAGAAAAGAAAAAGGTAGAAGACATTGTAAATGAGCAAATTAAAAAAGCGCTTCCAGTTGAAGTAGTATCTTTGACTAAAAGTGATGCCGAAAAAACAGGAGCACTTCACTTCTTTGGAGATAAATACGGAGACACAGTAACCGTCTATTATATTGGAGAGAACATCGAGCAAGCATTCTCAAAAGAAT
>JANMMK010000098.1:0-16769 GCA_031373235.1 bacterium
ATAAAAATCAAAGTTCAAAAAACCTTGGATTCACAGAAAAAACATTTTATGGAAAAAGAAAAAAAAAGTTCAAATAGTAATCTTCATAAAGCTAATAAAGCCAAAAAAGATGAGTTTTATACTCAGCTTGTTGATATAGAAAAAGAATTAAAACACTACAAAGATCAATTCAAAGGTAAGGTCGTTTATTGTAATTGCGACGATCCTTTTGAAAGTAACTTTTTCAAATATTTTGCTTCGAATTTCAACGCACTTGGTCTTAGAAGACTTATTGCAACAAGTTATAGACCCTCACCAATTGCCAACACTCAGTTGGGGTTGTTTGGAGATGATCAGACTCTAGAACCCGTAAAAGGACGCCCCAAAACAAATGCTAATAAACTAATTATTAATGAAGTTAATGATTTAGATAATGACGGTGCTTTTGATTTACGAGACATCGCCGAACAACTCAAAGCAAATAAAAATAATGAATGGTTTCCAATGGAAGGTGATGGAGATTTTAGAAGTCCAGAAGTATTGAATTATTAAAACAGGCAGATATTGTAGTAACAAATCCACCTTTTTCTCTATTCAGAGAGTATGTTACTCAATTAGTTGAACATGACAAGAAATTTTTAATTCTTGGTAACAAAAATTCAATTACGTACAAAGAGATATTTAAGCTTATTAAAGAGAATAAAATTTGGGTAGGAATGATGCCGATGGGATACGATATATTGTTTATTGTACCAGATGATTATGCTAAAAAAATGGTGGAAAATGGTAAAGAGGGTAGTCAGTATAAAGTTATTGACGGTATAATTTATGGTAGGTCACCGTCAATTTGGTTTACAAATCTAGATACAGCAAAGCGTCACCAAGAAATGACTTTGTATAAAAAATATTCTCCAGAAGAATACTTAAATTACGATAATTATAAAGCTATAAATATTGATAAAGTAAGTGATATTCCAATGGATTATAAAGGTATAATGGGTGTTCCAATAACATTTTTAGATAAATATAATCCAGATCAATTTGAGATAGTAAAATTCAGAAAAGGGGATGACGAAAAAGATCTATCTATCAATGGAAGATGTCCTTTTTTTAGAATCTTAATAAAAAATAAAAAGCCACAAAAATGATTCTAAACAAACTTAAAAATTTTTGGTTGTACGGAATTTTGTTTGTCTTAATTATTTTTACATTTTTTTTTATATTTTCTTTTAATTTTAGAAATTATTTGTCTTGCATTAACATAGACCCCAACTTCTTAGTTGCTTTTGTTACAGTAATAACACTAATGGTTTCGATGATTGAAAACAGAAAAGAAAGAAAATATAACTATAATTTAAATTTAGAAAACTCAGTAAAATCAAAAGTTGAATTAGTTATCGGTAAGTTATTTGCCATAATGAATGATTCTGAGAATTATTTAAAAACAATAAAAGATATAAATTATTCAATAGGTACAAGCAGATTTTTTTCCGATGCGAATAATATTCTGTCTTTAGAAGATATTAAAAAAGATAGGGAGCTCATTGGGGCATATATAGTGATGTATTTTTCAAGTTATATTCAAGAGGATTGGAATTTAATGAATGAAAAAATTAATTCAATTGGAACAAAATGTTTCTTAGTATTAAAGAATTACAATTGTTATTATAATTCAATTGGAACAAAAGATTTTCAAAATGATGTTTTAGGTAAAATTGAAGAGTATATAAAAGAATCAGAAATTTTAAATAGAGAAATATCTGAATTAACAGAAAAAATGAAAAATACTTTATTGCAAATAGTGGTAGAAAACCAAAATAATCTTAAAAATAAATATATCAACTAAAATAATATGAAAATAGAACTATATAAAATAAAAATTTCAGAAGTTGTAAAAGACTATAAAGATAGTGCTGAAGAAGGTGTAACTGCTTTTGGAGGAAAACTCGATATCCGTCCTAAATATCAAAGAGAATTTGTATACAGTGGAAAACAAAGAGATGAAGTAATTAGAACTGTTAAAAATGGTTTTCCTTTAAATGTGATGTATTGGGTAAAAAAGGAGGATGGGAATTTTGAAGTTTTAGACGGACAACAAAGAACAATAAGTATTGCTCAATTCGTAAATGGAGATTTTTCTATTGAATTCAATGGACGAATTGCAATGTTCCATAACCTCACAAAAGAAGAGCGGGAACAGATTTTAAACTACGACCTCATGATCTATTACTGTGAAGGAAAGGACAAAGAAAAACTTGACTGGTTTAAAATTATCAACATCGCGGGAGAAAAACTAACAGACCAAGAGCTTAGAAATGCTGTTTATACTGGACCATGGCTTTCTGATGCGAAATTAAAGTTTAGTAAATCAAACTGCGCCGCCTATTTACTCGCAAATGACGGAGGTTCTCTGGTATCTGGCTCACCAATTCGCCAAGAGTATTTGGAAACCGCTTTGTCTTGGATAAATAACGAACAAATAGAAGAATATATGGCAAAACATCAGCATGATAAAAATGCGGATGAATTGTGGCGATATTTTCAAGATGTAATTCACTGGGTGCGAAAAACTTTTCCAAATTATAGAAAAGAAATGGCGGGCGTAAATTGGGGTGAACTTTATAACGAGTTCAAAAGTAAAAAACTTGATTCTGAAAAGCTGGAGAAGGAAGTAAAAGAATTGATGCAAGATGAGGATGTGACAAAAAAATCAGGTATTTACCATTATATATTAACTCGAAAAGAACGATATCTATCCATCAGAGCTTTTACGTCAAACATGAAATGTGAGGCATACGAAAAACAAAACGGAGTTTGTCCTGTATGTAAGCAAGAATTTTCAATCGGAGAGATGGAGGCAGATCATATCAATCCTTGGCATGAAGGAGGGAAAACTATTTCAGAAAATTGTCAGATGTTGTGCAAGGAGGATAATAGAACTAAATCTGGAAAGTAAAACAAATCACCCTTTCGGGTGATTTGTTTAAGCGAGGTGTACTTTTCTCGCGCTGTCATAGAATATTGGTTCTGAAGGTTTGTGTCCTGATTTTCTCTTCCCATCAAGCTCTCGATAAGCCAGTATCTTTTGCTTAAGCTCCTCTAGTGATTATCTCTAATATCAGTTGTTTTTCCATTAGCTTGGTTCCAGCTGATGGATTTTTTAACCCCTTCTTTTGACATGTATGATTCACTACTCATACACACGGTCTCACCGTTATTAGATTTTAGAATCCAATAATACTGAGATTTTGAATCTTTACTAATGTAATATGTGGCTATTTATTTAATTTATTAGTATTAATAATTTCGGTACGACTATGCCGATGGGGTAATTTTACATTTTTACAATATCCACAGTCAAGTTGATAAACATGTGTATATCGTGTTAATATATACATATGTCTAATTGGATACAAACAAGGCGTAAATTAGCTGGTATTTCTCAAGCTGAAGTCGCCAAGATCTTAGGTGTTTCTCGTCCTACATATATAAAGCTGGAAAAAGGTGAATCAAAGCCAACAGAAGAGCAAAAATCGATGTTGGCGAGTATATTTGGTGTGTCCAAAGAAACCGTCGAGAAAGAGAGTGTTTATAAGGAAGTTAAGTTTGAGGTAAAACTAAAAGAAGTTCCTAAGGAAAGTACCGAACGATTTAAACAGGTTTTGTTATATATTGTGAGTAAGGTTGGTAGTCGTCCAAATATTGGACAGACAGCAATTTACAAGTTGCTTTACTTCATTGACTTTGATTACTATGAAAAATATCAAAAGTACTTGATAGGTGCAAAATATATCAAGAACACTTATGGACCTACACCAGTTTCGTTTGCTAAAATCTCACACGACTTAGAAGTTGAGGGTGAATTAGTTGAAGTAAACAGCAAGCATTTTAACTACGATCAGAAAAAATATCTTGTAACATCAGAGCCAGACGTTTCGCTCTTGTCTGCACAGGAATTAAAACATATTGATGATGAGCTTGTTCGTTTGGCTTCAAAAACAGCAAAGGAGTTGTCTGATTTATCACACAAAGATACACCGTGGAAGGTAGCAAAGGATAAGTGTGAGCTTAACTATCGACATGTATTCTATCGTCCAGATGAAACTTCTGTATCAGATAACTAACTACAATGAGTAACTTTTTCATGCTTCCTGAGTTTGAAAAAGAACTCAAAAAACTTTCTAACAAATATAAAACAATAACATCTGATATTGATGATATTAAAGCAGTGTTACTTGAAAATCCAACAGGTATTGGTAAGAATTTTACGATCATAAAAATAGAAAAGGACGTGATAATTGTTAAGGTGAGGGTACACTGTGAGTCATTGCGATCACGGGCAATGAGACTTATTTATGCGTATCACAAAAATAAGTTTGAATTTATGTATATTGAAGTGTATTTCAAAGGAGGTTCAGAGAATGAAAACAAAGAGCGAATTAAGGAGTATTTGTTCGGTCTTTAGAAATTTCTATTCCACACTTCTTTTATTTAAAAAATAATCATGCAAACATATAAAAACATAAACGAATACATAAAAGGTGAGTCGAAAGAGGTGAGAGGAAAAATTACCGAGATGCGGGCACTTTGTAAGAAGTTGGTGCCAAAAGGTGAGGAAGCTATCCGTTATGGCATGCCAACTATTCGCCTCAACGATACAAACCTCATTCACTTCGCATCTATGAAGGGACACTTTGGCTTTTATCCGTCTTCTTCCGGAGTGAGTGCGTTTGAAGAAGAGCTTAAGAAAAAAGGTTTTGATTACTCAAAAGGATGCATCCGCTTTCCATACGAAAAACTTCTTCCAATCTCGCTTATCACTAAAATTATAAAATTCCGAGTTAAAGAAGTTTTGACTCTAAAATAACCTCTCCATTTTTTAACAATTCTTCCTCCCTACTTTCTTATTGTAGCTTTTTGCAAAATACTACAATAATAAATTTTTAATTAAACTAAAACTAGCAAAAATTAAAAAACAAACCGAACTAAATCGAAATAAAGTTAGGTTTTTGTATGTTGTCTATGCTAGTGTTTTGCAAAACACTAGCATAAGGAAGCGAGGGTGATATAATTATTGTATGACATTAGAGTGTAGAAAAATTGAAAGGTTGATTAAAGGTTTTGCAAATCACAGTAGGCTTAGGATTTTAGAGTTACTTGAAAAAGAACCAGAACTATCTGTGGTTGATGTTGCTGAGAAACTTAAGATGGGATATGAAAATACTTCAGATCATATCCGCAAGATGGCTATTTCCGGGCTTGTAATGAAACGCAGTGATGGGCCGAATGTCCGCCACAAATTAACCTCAAAAGGAATGTCTATACTAGCATTTTGCAAAAAGCTAGAATGATACTAAAAAGTAGAAAATTTAAATAATGAACTCAGAAAACCCTAAAACAATAAAAAGAATTTACGCAATGATTTTTTCAAATGTGTATCCTTTTTATATACAAAAAGCTGAAAGAAAAGGGAGAACAAAATCTGAGGTTGATGAGGTAATTTGTTGGCTGACCGGATATACAAAGAAGGGTTTGGATATGCAGATTAAGAAAGGGGTAACCTTTGAAATTTTTTTTGCCAAAGCTCCGAAAATGAACCCTTCCCGAAATCTGATCACAGGATCAATTTGCGGAGTAAAGATAGAAGAAATTAAAGATCCTTTAATGAAAGAGATTCGTTACCTTGATAAGTTGGTGGATGAGTTGGCTAAAGGAAAGGTAATTGAGAAGATTTTAAGGAAGTAGTAACGCTTCGCGAGGTCCGACCTTCCAAAAAAACATTCTAATTTATACTAAGTTGTGGTTCTATCAAAAATGTTAGAATACACCCATGACAGTAAATATTACATATTTTGTTCACGGCACAACAACAGATAACGAAAAAGAAATTTCTTCTGGTTGGTCTGATGTGGCACTTTCAGCATTAGGAATTGAACAATCTATTGCACTGAAGGAGAAAACAAAAGACAAGAAATTTGATGTTGTGTTTTGTTCGGATCTAGAGCGTGCTCACCATTCAGCAAAACTTGCTTGGGACGGGATATATCAGATTATTCCTGACGCAAGACTCCGAGAATGTAATTACGGAAAATTAAATGGTGCCCCATCTGCACTTGTGGAACCCATGCAAGAAGATGAATGCATTTACAAGTCATTTCCAGAAGGAGAAAGTTATGAAGATGTTAAAACTCGTATTGCCGATTTCCTTGAGTTTTTAAAAAAGAATTATGAAGAAAAAAATGTTGCTTTGGTCGGACATAAAGCTCCGCAACTTTCACTAGATGTATTGCTAAAAGGCAAAACATGGAAAGAGGCACTCTTTGAAGATTGGAGAAAAACAAAAGCATGGAAGCCTGGATGGGAGTATGTCTTAATATAAATCAATGAAAGAATCCTTAGCAATCATCGCATCAATTCTTGCAGTCGTAGGGAATATTTCCTATCTAAAGGATGTTTTTACAGGAAGAGTGATCCCTCATCCTTTTACATGGTTTATTTGGTCTATCGTTTCGATGACTACTTTTTTTGGTGGGTTGGCTAAGGGTGCGGGTATCGGGGCACTGCCTACAGGAATTGCAGAATTTTTTACTATTATTATTTTTATTTTCTCTCTCAAGTATGTATTTCAAGGTAAGGCAGGGCACATCCGTACGATAGATAATTATTTTCTTGTCGTTGCTCTTCTGGGACTCATACCCTGGGCACTGACGAAGGACCCGACTATTTCTGTTGTGATAGTAGTACTTATTGATATTATTGCGTTTATTCCAACTTTTAGAAAAACATGGCTTAGTCCTGACACAGAGAAACCTTTACTTTATGAGATGAATGTCGCTCGTCATGTCCTTACACTTTTTTCACTCCAAACATACAACATTGCTACAACATTCCATTCGATTGCTATGATATGCACGAATACGATTATGACGATTTTTATCAAAAGAAAGAGTGGTAAAATATAAATGTTATGAAAAAGAAAAAAGCAAAAAACAATACTCTTATTTATCAAGCAAAAAATGGCGCAATTGAGTTGAAGGCTGATATTGATAAAGAAACAATCTGGGCAAACCTTAACCAAGTTGGAGAACTTTTTGCTGTACAAAAGCCAGCTGTTTCGAAGCACATCAAGAATATCCTTGCCACAGGAGAACTTACAAGAAAAGCAACTGTTTCCAAAATGGAAACAGTTCAAATAGAAGGAAATAGGTCAGTTTTTCGTCGTATCGAGATGTATAACTTGGATATGATTATTGCAATTGGGTACAGGGTGAATTCGAAAAACGCAACACAGTTTCGTGTGTGGGCAACAAAAGTACTGCGAGAATTTTTAACAAAAGGTTACACGATAAATCGTAAGCAAATCTCAAAAAATTACGAGGCTTTTATGAAATCGGTGGCAGATGTACAAGCGTTGCTTCCTGAACATATTGCTCTCGACCCTAATGCAATTCTTGAGCTTATAAAAGAATTTTCAAGCACATGGATGTCTCTGGATGCTTATGACAAAGAATTACTGAAGCCAGTTGGTGTTAGTAAGAAAGCAATTAAATTAACTGGACAAGAACTCACCGAGGCAATTTCCAACCTTCGCTTTGAGTTGATAAAGAAAGGGGAAGCAACCGAAATATTTGCAGATGAGAGAATGAAGGATAGTATCGAAGGTATTGTGGGAAATGTCATGCAGTCTTTTGGTGGAAAAGATGTATATAAAACACTCGAAGAGAAGGCGGGTCATTTACTTTACTTCATAGTGAAGAACCATCCGTTTGTTGATGGAAACAAACGTTCTGGTGCGTTTGCTTTTGTGTGGTTTCTGCGGAAGACAAAAGTAAAAGGGGGAAGAAATATAAATCCAAGTGCACTTACCGCTCTTACTCTTTTGATTGCAGAAAGTAAACCAGAAAAGAAAGAGCAAATGGTGGCACTTGTAACGCAGATGTTAAAGTAATATATGAAATCAAAAAGTTTTGATCCACGATTCAAACCAGAATTAACCCCAAAAGAAATGCTCGAACTTGGTGTGTTTGGTGGATTGTATTTTTCTGATAAGCCAAAAGAGTTTCCGGAAGACTGGTTTACACACGCAAAGCTATCTCCTGATGGAAAGTATCATAAAGAACTAAATTACTTTGGGGTGAAGGCGAGTCAGCCACTCTCTGTTTGGCTTCTAAAAGGGTGGATTAAGCCACAAGACCCACGAGGGTGGTTTCAGTGGTATTGTCGTTATTATCTTGGCAGGAGGGATCCTGACGACGAAAGGCAGATAAAAAGGTGGATAGCAATGCGAAGGCATGTGATGCAGATTACGAATGCGTGCCGAGAGGGAGATGTTTTTTGTAGGCCAAGGCAACGACAAGCAGTGCTTCACTGGGCGTATGATTCACGAAAACTTTAAAGGTAGTTTGGATATTTTTTTATGGTAAAATATTTTTGTCTAAATGTTCGGTATCTTAATTAATATTAATTTTATTTATATATGGAAGTAAATATATGGTTAGTCATCGGAGCTACAGTTGCGCAGTTTGTGCTTGGTGCACTCTGGTATTCACCGCTTCTGTTTGGAAAATTTTGGATGAAGGTTGTTGGTGCTGATCAGTGTACAAAGGAAGAGATAAAAGCTGTTCAGAAGGACATGGCGCCGTTTTATGGGCTACAGTTTTTGATAACCGTGCTCTATACATGCATGCTCAGTATTTTTATTCTAGGTGGATTGTCTTTTAGCCCTTACATGATTGCACTGCTGGTGTGGTCTGGCTTTATTGTTCCAACACAAATATCAGGTGTGATTTGGGGAAGTACAAAAAAAGAATTTTGGGTAAAGCAAATAGGGGTGATGATTAGTTATCAGTTGGTCGGTATAGTGCTTGCAACTTTTATTTTATCTTTGTAAATAGTATTTCTCTGATATAATTTATTTATTATCATTAACTTAAAAAATATGGGAAGAGAAAGTAATAATCAGAAAAAAGACAAGAAGAAGCCAAAAGCAAAAAAGAAGTAAAGAAAAAACAGAAGCGAACGCTTCTGTTTTTTTATTAGCGACGTAGAGCCTGTTTGCCGAACAGGCAGGCGAGAGAAATACAAAAGACTACTTTTGTATTTCCGAGCCGAGGAGCTAAGGAGGGTAAATACCTCGTCAGCTCTGCTGCGAGGTAGTTGATTTTCATATCCTCATTCCCCAAGGGCTTGCTTCGGGAAGTCGTTCTTTTTTTGAAAGTTTAAATTGATATAAAGAAAAAATAATAGTTGCAACAGTTGCCAGTCCTTTGTAGATAATCCAGGTTTCAGGAGGAAAAACAACGCGTGCATACTCATTTGAAATCGTAAGAAGAATAAACATAGTCATCCATCGCCAAGTGAGTGTTATCCAACCTTGATCAGTCATTGAAAATAGGCCACGAAAAAGAGGTTTGAGAAGAGGTTTTTTAAATAGGAGTCCTATAAAAAGAGTGAGTGCGAATAGTCCGTTATAAAGTGTGTCTTTTATTATTATAAAAAAAGGATTATCGAAGATGATGGTTAGTAATCCAAATCCAATAATACTTATACCAACAATTAAAGGAAACAAGGCTAGTTCACCTCTTTCAATATATCCCGCCAGAAGTGCTAATGATGTTACCGCTACAAAAATAATAGTAGCGTTTATGAACGATGTTAGTTCAGATGAAACAAGAAATGCAATAATTGGCCCAAATTCGATACTTAAGTTGAGAATAAGTTTTTTTATCACGTGTTTTTATATGATATCATTACTACATGAATATAATAATGTATTTTGTCACACTTGTTACACTCGCCTTGATTGATAGTGTTTGGTTGTTTTCTATGGGTGCAAAGTATAAATCTTGGTTAGGACATTTATTTGCCCCGCAGTTTAATTTTATTCCTGTTATATTTTTTTATCTTGTATATACTTTTGGTTTAGTTTATTTTGTGGTTATGCCTGCTATAAAGTCAGGTCATTCTCTGTTTTCTATTTTTCTTGCAGGGGCTCTTTTGGGTTTGGTGGCTTACGCTACATACGACCTCACTAACCACGCCACTCTAAAAGATTGGCCACTCATGGTTACTGTCGTTGATATGCTCTGGGGTGCCTTTCTTACAGGGATTTCAAGTGTTATTGCTGTCTTTGTCGTTAACTATTTTAAGTAAATGCCAGAATTATTTTTTGATGCTTTTTCTTCGGTTACAGCACTGGTCTTTTTCTATATGACAGGGTGGTTTTTAACTGCTCTGTTCTTAAAAAGAAATGATGTGGCTGATATTGCTTGGGGTATTGGTTTTATTGTTGTTTCATTCTTTTCTTATTTTAGTGTTCGTGAGCCTGTTGATATAGGACTATTGATTGTGCTAGTTGTTCTTGTTTGGGGTGGCAGATTATCTTTTCATATTTTAAGTAGAAATATAGGAAAACCAGAAGATCGCCGCTATGCTGCCTGGCGTCTTTCATGGGGAAAGTGCTTTGTTGTAAGGTCATTTTTCCAAGTGTATATGTTACAAGGTGCATTGATGATAGCTATAGTTTCGCCTGTTATTGTTTTTAATGTCTACCGGCCATTATTTGCGGGTGTTTTTAATGGATATGCTTTTCTGCTTTTGTGTATCGGTTTTGGATTGTGGCTTGTTGGATTTTACTTTGAATCAGTTGGAGATAAGCAACTTCGTGTTTTTTTAGCTAATCCAGAAAACAAAGGTAAGATCCTTGATACTGGGTTATGGAAATTGACTCGTCATCCAAATTACTTTGGAGAAGTAACTATGTGGTGGGGTGTCTGGGTAATGAGTTTGTATGCAGGGGTAAGTACATGGAATGTTGCTTTTGTACCTCTCTGGCCTTTTGGACTTAGTATTATTGGACCACTAACGATTACTTTTTTAATATTGAAAGTGTCTGGTATACCTTTATTAGAAAAGAGCATGAAAAAAAATCCTTTGTTTGATACGTATAGAAAGAATACGAGTAAGTTTATTCCGTGGAATAAAAAAACTACTTTATAAAAAGTATGTCACAGAAAGATTTAATGTTTAAAATTCCCGCCTTGTTTAGGCGATATAGAATTGTCCGTGTTAGAAGAACTAGAAAAAAATCTGTTCTCCAGAAAAAAAAATATAAAGAGCATAAAGAATCGGCGCGAGTATTAGTGTGTGCTCTCTTGGAGAAGTGGAACGAGCAGTATCAGTTGTCTTGGAATAAGGTTGCCATTAGAAACCAGTCCTCAAGGTGGGGTAGTTGCTCTTCAAAAAAAAATCTTAATTTCAGTTACAAGATTGTCTTTTTGTCAGAGAGACTTGCGGAGTATTTGGTGGTTCACGAACTTTGTCACTTAAAAGAATTTAATCACTCTCAAATTTTTTGGGATATGGTATCGGTAACTATACCTGACTATAAAGAGAGAAGAGAAGAATTACGAGCTAAGGATTTGTGGGTTTTGTAGAGATGTCTTTGCTCAAACCCGCTTGTTCGTTACAATGTAGATACATGACAGAAAATTATATTGTTGAAAACAAAAAAAATATTGCGCGTGTTGTTGGTGAACATAAAACAACTTATATACTTCGTACAGATGGTTGTGAATATATAGCAACTGTACGCGGGAAGTTTCACTTGGAGGAAGACTTTCCTAAGGTGGGTGACTTTGTGGAATTTGTGAAATCTTCTTCAGGTCAAGGTTTTATTGAAAAAGTATTACCTCGTAAAACTAAGGTGGTCCGTGATAATTCTGAAAGAAGTCGTCGTTTTGTATTAGAAAGACCACAGGTGATCGTTGCTAATGTTGACGTGGTGTTTATTGTCATGGGACTAGATAACGACTTTAATAAGAGTCGCTTAGAGAGATATATACTTTTAGCTAAACAAAGTGATGTAAAAGCGGTTATTGTTCTTAATAAAGTAGATATGGTAAAAGACCCTGAAATATACGAAATGGATGTTAAGAAGGTCTCAGGTGATATTCCCGTCCACTTAGTTAGTGCACTTTCGGGGTTTGGTATGGAATTCTTGTTGCCGTTTTTTTCTTCTGGTGAGACTGGTGTGCTACTTGGTTCTTCTGGATCTGGTAAATCAACTATTACTAACTGGCTTTTAGGAAAAGAAAAACAAGCTGTGCAAAATGTAAGAGAAAATGATAGTCGTGGTAGGCACACCACTACCAGTAGAGAGCTTTTCAGTCTTCCTAGAGGTGGATACTTGATTGATACTCCAGGTATGCGGGGACTTGGTATGGTCGATGATTTTTTAAAAGTAGATCAAGGTGTGTTGCGAGATATAGAATTACTCATAAAAAACTGTATTTTTTCTGATTGTGATCATGAAAAGAGTGAAGGGTGTGCAGTTTTAGATTCGATACAAAAAGGCGAACTAGAACAGAAGCACTTTGATAACTATCAAAAATTAAAAAAGGAGAGTGAGCAGTCAAAGAAGAAGGTAACTAGAGAAACTATTGTTAACCGAAAAAAAAGAGTTCAAAATATTTACAAAGATCGTAAAAATATAGACGAAGAGTAAGGGTGTTTTTAAATTTCCTTTTGCTATAATTTTTTATATGAAACAAACCAAGCATCTATTTTTATTGTTCTGTGGATTTTTTTTGTCAGTGGGAAAAGTTTCTGCTCATGTAAAGTGGTTTGCAGAAGAAGTGGTTCCTGTGAGACCTTACGAGATAACCGATTTTCCAGTTTTATTTTCTATTTTGGTAGTTGTTGTGTTGGTCTTGATTGGAAGATATCTTGATCGAAAGTTAACACTTCCTCATTGGTTTCACAATTCTATTCAAAAAGTTGCTCCGTGGGTTTTGTCTCTTGCGAGTATCGGTTTTGGACTTTCTTTTCTTATTTTTTCTTATTATGGTTTTATTTTTGCACCGAACCTTATAGTGGTAGGTGAGTTTGGAAAAATATTGCTTGGACTACAAACGATAGCGGGAGCAATGATTCTTTTTGGGTTTTATGAACGGGTTGGTGGTTTATTACTTATTGTTCTATTTGGGTTGTCTATAAAAAATTATGGCGCGTACGAAATGATGGATACATTGGAAATGCTTGGTTTTGCTTTTTATGCCATGATTATCGGACGTCCAAAATGGCACATCAAGGAATCACATTTTTTTAGTCGTATTCTTCATCCTCTTCATCCATACGGAGTTTCTTTACTTCGGATAGGTACGGGAATAAACCTGATGATCTTAGGCTTTTCAGAAAAAATTCTTTCCCCGTCTCTTACACAGGATTTTTTGTCTAAATACGACTGGAATTTTATGCAAAATATTGGGTTCACTTGGTTTACTGACTACTGGTTTGCTTATTCTGCTGGGGTGGCCGAGTTTTTGTTTGGTCTTTTTTTCTTACTTGGTTTAGTAACAAGAATTTCTATTGTGGCACTTGCGGTTTTTTTGGTGACAACTTTGGCATTGCTCGGACCAATTGAACTTATAGGACACTTACCGCATTTTTCTATTGCTTGTGTTTTATTTATTTTTGGAGCAGGTTCAAGAATGCATAGGGCATAGAATGAAGAACTTACGTCTTAGACCTTTCTATTATCGAAGAAATACAGTATTCTTGCATTTATGTCCAAACAAGAAACCATTCTTCGATTTGAAGAAGTGACATTTGAATATGGAGTATTGAAGCCAATTTTAGAAAATGTGTCTTGCACTGTTCGTCGTGGAAGTAAAATAACTATCATGGGACAAAACGGTGCTGGAAAAAGCACTATCTTTGGTTTGATTACCGGCGCACTTGAACCAGAAAGTGGAAATGTGTATCGATTTGCGGGGGTGAGTGTTGCCATCGCCAGACAAGTTATTCCTCGAGACGAGTTGGAACTTACTGTCCGTGATTTTTTTATTAAAGCATTTGAAGACTCTGTGTCTACAGGGCTTAGAAAAGATACTGGCAAGATATATGATATTGATCCTCGAATAGATGCGGTGCTTGAAGTAGTCAATCTTCATGCTCCACACGACAGAATAATGAAAACTTTTTCAGGGGGACAACAAGCCAGACTCCTTCTAGCTTCAGCCCTTATCCAAGACCCGGACTTACTTTTACTTGATGAACCAACAAACAACCTTGATAAGGCAGGCATAGAGCATCTCACGAAGTTTTTAAAGGAATACAAAAAGACAGTTATTGTTATTTCTCACGAAGCAGATTTCTTAAACTCATTTACTGACGGGGTTTTGTATTTAGATATTTTTACTAAGAAACTCGAACAATACGTTGGAAACTATTTTGATGTGGTAGAACAAATTACTGCGAGAGTTGAAAAAGAAAATAGAAAGAATGCTCAACTTGCTAAAGAGATTCAAGAAAATAAAGATAAGGCAAACTTTTTTGCAAACAAAGGAGGGCAAATGCGTTTAGTGGCAAGAAGAATGAGAGATAAAGCAGAAGAATTAGAAGAGAGTAAGGTTGATACGAGGAGGGAGGATAAAACTATTAGGCAGTTTACTATTCCAACTCCGGCTGATATGAACGGTGAAATTTTGACTATCACAGAGTGCAAAGTCATTAACCCAAAAACACACAAGCCAGTAGTGAAAAAAATAAATATTTCTTTAAAAAAGAATCAACATCTCTTACTCAAGGGTCCAAATGGTATGGGAAAAAGTACGCTACTTGAAGCTATTGCGAGCGGAAAGGCTACTGGGTCAAAGATTGCTCCTGATATAAAGGTGGGATACTACAGACAGGATTTTTCTATGCTTAATTTTGAAGACACGGTCTATGACGCTCTTATGAAATCGATGGATAGGCCGATTGAAGAAACTATGCGTGCGACCGCGTCAGGTTTTCTTATTACAGGGGATATGATGAAAACAAAAGTAGGAAGTCTTTCTGAGGGACAGAAGGGCTTAGTTGCATTCGCTGGACTGGTACTTCAAAAACCAGGGCTTCTTATCTTTGATGAACCAACAAATCATATAAACTTTCGACATCTTCCAATCATTGCAAAGGCACTTGATCTCTATCAAGGAGCTATGATTTTAGTGTCCCACGTGCCAGAATTTGTGGCAAAAATTCGTATAGATGAAATTTTGGATCTAGAAAAATAGGAGACTAGACAATAGTGTGGTAAGGTGTTGTCATTGAGGTACTTAAATCTCTGGTCTTATTAGTTAGCATTTATATATATGGGTAATTTTGAAAGAGGAGGAAGGGGTGGTGATAGAGGAGGTTTTCGTTCAGGAGGAGGTAACAGGGGTGGTGGAGAAAGACGATTTGATAGAGATTCTGGGCCTAAAGAAATGCACCAAGCTACTTGTGCTGCTTGTCATAAAAGCTGTGAAGTACCATTTCGTCCAACAGGAGACAAACCGGTGTACTGTCGAGATTGTTTTATGACTCAAGGTGGTGGGAATGATGCACCTCGTGGCGGAGACAGGTTTCAGAAAAGTGAACGGAGAGATTTTTCTCCAAAAACTTTTTCAAAGACTGTTCCACAGCAAGGCGGTGGGAACGAAGAGCTTAAAAAGCAGTTAGAAGCAGTAAATGCTAAACTCGAAAGACTTATTGGAATCATGCAAGGGTTTTCATTTAAGAAAGAGATTGCTGATGTAGCAAAAAATATTTCTTCAGAAAAAAAGACGGAGAAAGTTGAGAAGAAAGAAGTGGCTAAAAAAACAAAAAAGAAAGGTCCTGTAAAACGATAACAAATAGATTTTTCTTTTTTAATAAAACCCAAAGAGTTAACTCTTTGGGTTTTTTTCTATTTTAAATATGGTATACAATTAGAATTGTTATAAATTATATAAATAAAATGGGAGAAAGTAATACATTCGGAAAAGAATCTGCAGAAGTATATCGACCAATAGAAACACCTAGTTTTGATAAGAAGTTCTCAAGAGGAAGGTTTTCTTTCAGGCCTTTAGATGAAGATGAGGGTCAATTTTTATCGGCAGGACAGACAAGTGAATCAGAGAAGGAATTTGTCGGTAAGATTTTAATAAGATTGTTTGGAATTTTAGGTCCAGAGATGTTGTCTAAATTTAAGTATGAAGTGGAATTCGATAGGGCTATTGTCTTTGTTGCTGAACAGCAAGGAAATCCAATCTCTACAGAGGACGCTGCTTTAATTGAAAAATCATGCAAAGAAGCCTTTGATTTAGCTAAGAAAGAGTGGCTTCAAAAGTAAAAAACTATTTTTTTGATACCAACATAAGTTATCCACATTGACGGTGAACTATAGTTCACCTATACTGTATTCATATAAGCAATACTTATAAAAAAGAGATATATGAGTAAAAACACATTTGTAAAAGTTATAGAAAAAGAAGTTGAAAGATTGAATAAGGCTATTGATCAAAAGATAATTAAAGGTCTTTCTTATAGGCAGGAGGCAGTAAGACATAAATACTTACTTGCTCAGTTGTCTTCAGCAAAGAGAATGTCTTTTTTTGGATTACTAAGTAAAAGAGTGTAAAGTTAAGGTTATGTTTGAAACTTATAAAAATAAAATTCTCTCTTTTTATAAAAAGCATTTGCGAATGCCTGGATATAAGGAACTTATGGAGCTTACGGGTTTTAAATCTAAGAACGCTGTATACAAACTCATCAATAAACTCGTTGATGAAGGTGTTGTGGCTAAAGATAGTCAAGGGAAACTCACACCTAAAAAACTTTTTGGTTCGATACCATTTTTAGGACTTGTGGAAGCAGGGATTCCTACTGTAGCCGAAGAACAATCTTTGGACACTATTAGTTTCGACGAATATTTGCTTGGTGATAAGACTCAGACTTATATTTTGGAAGTTAAAGGGGACTCCATGATTGAAGAGGGTATAAAAGAG
>JANMMK010000103.1:0-1503 GCA_031373235.1 bacterium
TGGTTCGAATCTGCACAGGAGAGGTGTGTGTCCGAAGTAAAAGCTTCTCCCCTGTCTCATTTGGCTCCTTCATCCAAAAAGTATCCTGCATGTCTCTGGCTGGGTGATTCTTGGGAAAATTAAGCGCATCAAAATTGTAAAACTCAGTTTCAACTTCTGGTCCTTCCGCAACAGAAAAGCCAATATCTTTAAAGATAGCTCTGATTTCTTCAATAGCCTGAGAAATAATATGTATATGGCCTTCTTTTTCTTTCATAAACACACCCATTATACAGAGCAAAAGAAAAGCACGAAAGCTCTTTTCAAAACACTAAAAATGATGTAAAGTATTATTATGGATAAAATTAGTCTTCTTGGCCATATAGTGGTCTTTTTTTCTTTATACTTTGAGATTTTTTTTCTCATAACCTACTTAAGTAAGGATAAAAAAATAGATTCAACTTTCGAATTTACTCCTCCGGTATCTATTCTTATACCTTGTTTCAATGAAGAAAAAAGTGTTGTTGCGACAATACACTCTATTCTCGCCCTCGACTACCCTAAAGAAAAAATACAAATCATTGTTATCGACGACGGCTCTACCGACAATACTTACAACGAGGTTGTAAAACACTTTCAAAATAAGTCTTCCATCGAAATCTATCGGAAAGAAAACGGTGGTAAATATACCGCCCTTAACTTTGGGCTCACAAAGGCAAAACACGAATTTATCGGCTCTCTTGACGCAGACTCTTTTGTTGATGAAAAATCTTTGAAATTTATTATGGAAAAATTCTTGGATCCAGAAGTTATGGCAACTATTCCTTCAACCATAATACATAACCCAAAAAACATGCTCCAAAAGGCACAGAGAGCAGAATACACCTTCGGAACATTCATAAGATACATCCTGTCCTCCTTAGATGCCATTTACGTAACTCCAGGACCTTTTTCTTTTTTTAGAAAAGAAGTATTTGAAAAAATAGGAATATACAAACACGCACACAATACAGAAGACATGGAAATGGCGATGCGTTTACAAAAAAATAATATGAGAATAGCTCATGCTGAAAAAGCTATCATCTACACCATTGGACCTAACACTATTAAAAAACTCTACAAACAAAGAGTTCGTTGGGCGAGTGGCTTTATGGGAAACTTAAACGACTACAAATCTATGTTTTTTCAAAAAAAACACGGTAATCTTTCTATGTTGGTTTTACCTTTCATCACCCTAGCTACATGCTCAGTGATTTTCTTTTCTTTTGTTACACTGTTTCGTCTAATTAAAAATATCCACGACACTATTCAAAGAATATCTATTGTTGGGTTTTCATTCAAAGACATCAACTTTTTTGACTGGATATATTTTAATGGCGGAAGCCTAAGTATCTTATCGATTTTCTTACTTCTTTACGCTATACTTGCTTTATCAATCGGAAACAAACTTCTTCATGGCAAAGCCAAGTTTGATTTAGAATTTTTTTATATGATAGCTCTTTACCCACTTATGTATCCCTTCTG
>JANMMK010000104.1:0-2112 GCA_031373235.1 bacterium
TTTTCCTTTTCCAAACCTCTCTATCTTTTTTTCCGAACCACTATCCCCCGCTTCAGTAATTACAGAAGTAATACACCAACCAGAAACAAATACCTTAGAAGAAGACCTGCTTGGTAGAAAATTTGTATTTGGGCTGATGAGTTTTTTTCAAATTAACCCACCCATCTTTGAAGAGGCGCTCCGAGATATTGAAAAATATATTCCCGAAAAAAGCACGGTCGTAGATTTTTACTCTGGAGTAGGAACAATAGGACTTTCTCTTGTAGACAAAGTTTCAAAAGTTTTATTGGTGGAAGAGAACACTGACGCTGTTTTATACTCAAAACAAAATATTCTGACACAAGGAGCTACGAATACCGAAGCCTACCAAGGCGACTCACGAAAACTACGTGATTTTATACGGAACGAACGAATTATTATATTTGATCCTCCTCGCTCTGGCCTCCACCCAAAAATTATAAACAAATGCCTTGAAGCACTTCCCCAACTTATCGTCTACCTTTCATGTAATATAGAAACGCAAGCAAGGGACATCAAACTCCTTCTTGAAAAATTTGAGCCTGTCGGAGTCCACTTATACAACTTTTTTCCTAGAACACCTCATCTAGAGTCCCTCGTTATTTTAAAGAAAAAAGAGCTGTAAAATCATGTTATACTCATAGATATATTTTTTATGGAAGACTTCATTATTAACTTTTTTCACACACATAAAACACTCTTTGAGACGCTCAGTTACCTTATTGTATTTTTAGGTGGCATACTAGAATCAATCCCTCTATTCGGCTTTATTGTTCCTGGACAAACAATTGTAATTCTTGCTGGTGTACTTGGGAAACTAAACGCTGTTTCCATACCACTTATTACACTAACTGCTTGGCTTGCTGTAAACATAGGAGATCTCATTAGTTACCTACTTGGCAAAAAATATGGTGAAGGTCTACTCAAAAAATACAAAGATTATATTTTGATTACCGAGAGTCAATACTTAAAAACAAAAACACTCTTAAACGAACACCCAGGAAAATCAATCATCCTCGGAAGATTCCATCCCCTCACTCGGTCGCTCGCCGCTTTCATAGCTGGAACATCTGGTATTCCTTTTACTAAATTTATTAGATTTTCCATCCTTGGGTCTTTTATATGGGTCATAAGTTTTATTAGTCTTGGATTTGTGATTGGCGAAGGATTTGAAACGTTTGCAAAAATGCTTGGAAAATTTTCTGTGTTCGCAACACTCATTGCTATCTTAGCAATATCATTTATACAGTATGCAAAAAATAATGGTTACAAGTTTAAGAAAAAAGACGCTAATTTATTTATACTCAATATAATTTTTTTGTTTATTTTTGTTGTATTTGGAGAAATCACTACTAAAGGCAACATCTTAAACTTTATCGATCAATTCGGTATACATATAACTCAAAAATTACAAAGTAACTTCTTTCTGACCCTTTCTTTATTCTTTGCTAATTTAGAGCCAGAACATTTAATTGGAATTAGTGCTTTACTTTCAGCTTTTCTATGCTTAAAAGGTAAAATAAAACACGCTCTCTTTGTTTTTGGAACGATGTCTTTTGGGGCAATTGCAACCTATCTCACAAAGATATTATTCATGAGACCTCGTCCAGAGTTTTCTATGATACCTGAAACTGGAAACAGCTTCCCAAGTGGACACGCGACTATTGGATTCTTGTTTATTTCTATACTCTACGTAATCATTAAAGGAAAGCTAACTTGTGTACAAAAAATACTATTTCTAACTCTGGGCTCACTTAGTATTGTCGCCATCTCTATTTCAAGAGTTTACCTTGGTGTACATTATATGACTGACGTCATCGGAGGGTGTATATTAGGTCTGTGGTGCATCACCTCAGGAGTCATCGTCTTACGCTTTAGCCCTTGGATATGGTATAAAATAAACGGAAAACATACTGTACCAAATTTATAAACTTAAAATATCTATACTATGAAAGACTACCTCCCGCCAAAAAAAATATTAGAAAATTACGCGAAAGTTCTCGTAAACTTTGCACTTAACTCTGGAAAAGGAGTGCAGAAAGGTGAAACAGTGTACCTTACGGTCAACGAATACGCCAAACCACTTTTTCTTGA
>JANMMK010000016.1:0-3066 GCA_031373235.1 bacterium
GTATAAAAGAGGGGGATTTGGTTATTGCCGAACGAAGGGGTGAGCCAAGAGAAGGAGATATTGTCATAGCCGAAGTGGATGGTGGATGGACTATGAAATATTTTAAAACTAAAAATGGTAAACCATATCTTATGCCAGCAAACAAAAACTACAAAGCAATATATCCCCAAGAATCTTTTTCTGTTGCTGCTATTGTGAGGGGTGTAATAAGAAAGTATTAGAGTTACGTGTCACTTTAAGTAGACCGTATAGCAACAATGATAAACTGGTTCAAAAAAAGAAAATTACAAAGAGGTTATCAGGACAGACTTCTGAATGCCTTTCCGCTGACTTTACATGACGATGTAACGGCAGTTTTAGACATTTTGCCTTTTGACATCAATGCCGTAAAACTTTCTGGTGGACAAGTTCATAAAGTTGACAACTTAATTAGCTCAAAAAATTTGACAGTGCAGTTGGACACAAAGCTGTTGACAATTCCTTACCGACTTTACTTCAACGAGCCAGACAAAGCAAAAGAAAATAATCTATCAGACACTCAAAAGACAATTCTCAACTGCATCTACTTGCGACACCACAACGGATACGTGCGACAAAGACGGTTAGAACTACTTGCTGACAAAAACAAATATTGGGTAACACCATTTACCTTACAACTTTTAGGTGAGTATGTTTTTGAGATTTTAGTGGTATTGGACAAGTATCTCACCGACAAACACCTTAAAAATTATGGCCGATTTATAAACGAAAATCCAAAGTATTGGCAACAGACAGAGAACAGAATGATAAGTTATTGGAACGAGTATTACAGGAGAAAGTTTCCAAAACTAAAAGATTATCTTGGACGACAGTTGGTTGACAGAATAAAGAAAACAAACGCATAACAAGAGGTTTGCGATAGTGGATCCGTGCGTGCTTCACAGACATATTTTTGGGCAAGGCGAATTTCAGTACTCCGAATGAAGTTCGGTGCTAAAACTCCCTGTCATTGCAAACCATTGAACAGTTATACTAAATTGAGGTCAGGCTTTTGAAGTGTGCCCTGGATGCTCGTGTCCGATGGAAAGCCTTAGCTTTAGTGATTTGATGTGATCGTCTTTTAATTTAGAATATTGTTCAGGTTTTTCTTTCATCTTAATAACTAACTCAGCTGCGTATTTTGCTCCAAGAAAATGAGGAAGTATTACGTAGTCCACTCCTTCATCATAGTGTCCAAGTGCATCGGTGACTTTATTGGCCACAACCAAAACCACAGTGTCCTTATTTTTACTTTTGAGTATTCGGTTAATGAGCAGATTGGTTTCGGTGTCCGGAATGGTAGAGATAACCAATTCAACAGATGAAGCATCTATTTCATCAAGAAATGCAATATTAGAAGCATCTCCATATTCTACATCTATTCCTTGTGAATCGAGCATTTCAACTGTCTCTGGATTATGATCAATGACAAGAAACTCGTGTTTTTGTTCTTTAAATTTTTCTATAAAGTCATGGCCTATTCTATTACAACCAAAAAGAATTATGGAGTGTTTTTTGTTTCGGAGTTTCTTTTCGTGGACATTTTCTTTTTCAAAAATAGAGAGGTATGGGGATAGTTTTTTGAATATTTTTTCTGAATATAAAATAAGGTAGGAAGAGCCAAAGATAGTAATAAGTGCAACCAAGGTTACTAAGGAAAGAGCATCTTCTGTGACGTGTCCGTAAGTCACTCCAAGAGCCATTAAAATAAGGGAAAATTCACTTACTTGAGCCACTGTGAATCCTGTTTGTAAAGAAGTCTTTTTCTTGTATCCGAGAAGTCCCATGATGATCATTAGAATTATCGGGTTTCCAATAAGTACCAGTAGGGAAAATGTCATTGCTTCCGGAAGCATGGCTCCAATACTTCCAAAAGTCATTTTTGATCCAAGGAGAATAAAAAATATGATAATAAAAAAGTCTCTAAGCGCTGACATACGTGCACTGATTTCATGTCTTGATGCAAGTGTCGAAAGACTAATACCAGCTATTAGTGCCCCTGTTTCTATTGAAAATCCTCCAAATTTAAATATATTTGCAATACCTATACCCCAAAACATAGCAAATAAAAATAACAGCTCTGTGTTACTAGAAAGAAATTTATCTAATTTTGGAAACAAGGAGAAGGCAATAAAAAAAGTGACCACTACCATCAAGATACCTAAACCTATTTTAATTGCCACACCTTGCAGTGATCCCCCTGTCTCCGAAACTAAAGGTATTATAAATAAGAGTATTATTGCGATGAAGTCTTGTACAAGTAGAAATCCGATAGATATTTTTGCGTAGAGGGTTTCAATGTCTCCTTTATCACTAAGAAGTTTTAGAATTATGATAGTGCTGCTAAAAGCTAGTGCTACAGCTATATATATGGAGGTGATAGGTGGAAATCCTAGCCATATTGATACAAAGTAACCTAAGATGCTCGTTATAACTACTTGACCTACACCAGTGATTAAAGACACAGTTCCAAACTCTTTTATTGTCTTTGGACTTAGGTTTAATCCAACGGTAAAGAGCAATATTGCAATTCCAATTTCAGAGAAGAGTGTGAATGTTTCAATAGACCCACTATCGGTAATAAAGGGTCCTACAATAAGACCAGTAAGAATGTGTCCTACAATAAGCGGTTGTTTTAATAGTTTCATTATTAAAGAAAGTGTCAGGGCTACTCCAATAACAATACCTAGTTCTGTAAAAAGACTCATTATATTTTTTTATTAATACTAAATTAGTTTAATGATTTTATCACAGAAATAATAATCTTTTTAAAACTGCATACTGTCTAAGTTCTAATTGGTAGAGTATACTCCTTCTATATATGGATAAAGTAGTGATAACAAGCGATTTGGTAAAAAAGCGTATTTCTTTTTATTCGAAACTTGGAGGAGCAATTGTGCGTGCACAAAATATTAATTTTTGGGTACTAGTCGCTTTTATACCAACTTTTCTCTGTGCCCGGTTAATTGTGTATTATTTTACTGAGTTATTCTTGGAAATAAAAGGTGTACAAGTACACCACCTTACCAATGGAATTATTATATTATA
>JANMMK010000017.1:0-3703 GCA_031373235.1 bacterium
AAACCGAGTAACAGGAAAAACAGAAGTACTGTCTTTGGAAGACATACTAGAAACATATGGCATCTAAATTTTTAGAAAAAATATACAGCATGCTTTCAAATGATGTAGGTATCGATCTGGGTACCGCCAATACTCTTGTGTATGTTGCTGGTGAAGGTGTGGTAATAAACGAACCTTCAGTTGTAGCTGTAAACCAAAAGACTGGACAAGTTGTGGCAGTAGGCAGTTCTGCGAAAGATATGTTAGGAAAGACTCCTGGGCACATTGTTGCTGTAAAACCTCTCGTAAATGGGGTAATTTCTGATTTTGAAGTATGTGAAGAAATGATTGCATACCTTGTAAAGAAGGCCGAAACAGGAAGAAAAAAATGGCTTGGTCCTCGAGTGGTTGTGGGGGTTCCTTCTGGTGTGACTAATGTGGAAAGAAGAGCGGTAAAGGACGCCACTAAGAATGCTGGTGCAAGAGCGGTGTATATTGTCGAAGAGCCAATGGCGGCGGCAATTGGTATTGGACTTCCTATTCACGAACCAGTAGGTAGCATGATTGTTGATATTGGAGGAGGAACAACAGACGTAGCGGTGATTTCGCTTGGAGGAATAGTACACTCTAGAAATATAAAAATAGCAGGAGACAAGCTTAATAGTGACATCATGTCTTATCTTCGAAATGAATTTAAGATTTTAATTGGAGAAAAAACTGCTGAAGAAATAAAAATTACTATCGGCAGTGTTGCAGAGGGCGAGGGTAATTTAGAAATGCCGGTTCGAGGACGTGATCTTATTACAGGACTTCCTAGGGAAGTTATTATTACTGATAGTGATGTGAAAGAAGCTATTGCTCTTTCAATTGACACACTTATTGAATCTATTAAAGAGGTCATCGAAGTTACTCCTCCAGAAGTTATTTCTGATGTGATGCATCGAGGTATTCATATTGTTGGTGGAGGAGCATTGATTCGAGGCATCAAAGAGTTACTCGAAGAAAGTCTAAAGATCCCTGTTCATATTGCAGAGGATCCGCTTACTGCAGTGGTGAGAGGTACAATTGCTATCCTTAAGGACGTACAGCTTTATGAAGATGCAATTATAAAAAATGAAGATGACCTACCTTTTACAAACTAACAGAAAAAAAAGAAGTAGTGCTTTTTTTATTAAACCTTTGTTGGTTGCTGTAGTTGCTGTTTTTTTGGTTTTTATTTTTAAGATGTCTCTCGTGTCTCTTGGTGTTCAAACTAGCCGTCCGTTTGCTTTGGTGAAGGAGAGTGGTATTGGACTTTGGTTTTCCTCAAGACAGACCCTTATTAACGAAATAGTTTTATTAAAAGAACAGAATCAAAAATTATTACTTACTCGAGAGGTGTCATCAGAAGAAGAGGTCGTGCTCGGCACTACAACGTCAAAGTACATAAAAGGCTCTGTCCTTGTTTCGATGGGCGGAACACCGTTTGATACTATAAAAATAAAAACTTCAGAAATAACTTCTGTTGGTAAAAAAGTAAAGGTAGAAGATGTGTACATTGGCGAAGTATCAGAGGTTTCTGGAATGGTTGCATTTATTAAGTTATATTCTACGCCCGGAAAAAGTCTTAAAGGTTTTTTTGGAGATAAAAACATACCAGTAGAAGCAGAGGGGCTCGGTGGTGGTGCGTTTCTGATTTTGATTCCAAAAGGTATGGTTGCTCTCGTGGGTGACACATTCCTTTTAGGAGAAGACAAGCACCTTATTGCAGTTGCTCAGCGTGTAGTCGAATCCCCGGAAGAAACTTTTATATTCGTCGAAGCAGCCTTACCAGTAAACCCATTTGAGATTAAGGAGGTTTCTATTGAAAGATAATATGAAAAGAGTAAGTATTAATATAGCAATTCTTTTTTCTTTATTTATTTTACCTTGGTGGGCAAGTATCCTTATTATAATTGTGGGTTTTATGAACTTTGATTTCTATGAAGGGATTTTTTGGGGTGCTTTTTTAGATATGTGGTGGTTTCGGGAGAGTAATTTTTTATGGAATAATGTATTTGTTTTAGGTGCGGTAGCTATATTTATCATAACTAATATTTTTAAAAAATCTCTTAAAATATAATATGGTGATGAGGTTTTTTAAAAAAAGAAATAAGTATAATGATCTTGATTTAGATGAGGTTTTTCTTGATGCTGGTAATAAGGGGGATTTTAATAAAGATCAATTTGAAGGAAGAATCGAAAAGCCAATCAAAGAGATGGGTTTGTCCGTAGTACTCGTCGTGTTTCTTTGTGTAGTAGCTGGTTTTTTATATAAAATTAATTTATTACAGATTAAAAATGGTGCTTGGTATAAAGAAAGAAGCGAAAAAAATACTTTAAGACAGGACGTTGTCTTTGCGGAGAGAGGGGTGGTTGTTGATAGACAGGATGTGCCACTTGTTTGGAATGAGTTCGACGAGTCTTTTTATTTTCCAAAAAGGAAATATATAGATCAGAAAGGTTTTTCAACTCTTTTGGGATTTATTAAGTATCCGCAACGAGACGCCAAGGGTATTTTTTATTCTTTGTATTCTTTAGGGCAAGATGGGGTAGAAAAATTCTACGACAGTGTTCTTCGGGGTAATAATGGTGCCAAACTTACAGAAGTTGACGTATCGGGGAAAGTTGAGTCACAAAGTGTTATTGAACCTCCTCAAAATGGAGTGAAACTTGAGTTGTCAGTGGATAGTCTTGTACAAGAAAGGTTATTTCATTTTCTTGAGTACGCTGTCGATGAGTCGGGATTTAATGGTGGTGCGGGAGTTATTATGGACATTCATACTGGTGAAGTATTGGCTATGGCTTCTTACCCTGAGTTTGATTCAGAGGTTATGACAGAAGGAAAAGATGTTGGAGTAATAAAAAGCTACGGAGAGAGTAAAAGAAATCCTTTTTTAGACAGAGTGTCTCAGGGTTTATATGCCCCAGGTTCAACAATTAAACCTTTTGTTGCACTTGGTGTCTTACAAGAAAATATTATAAATCCACTTACAAAGATTTTGAGTACTGGTTCACTTGTATTACCCAATCCTTTTAATCCAGAAAAACCAACAGTATTTAAAGACTGGAAGGCTCATGGTTATACAGATATGAGAGAGGCTTTGGCAGTGTCATCGGATGTTTATTTTTATACTGTGGGAGGTGGATTTAAAAACCAGAAAGGATTGGGTATAGATAAAATAGATGAGTATGTTAGAAGTTTCTTGTTTGCATCTTCAACTACTGGATTTTTTGATTCTCCAGAAGGAGTGATCCCAACACCTAAGTGGAAGAAAGAAAATTTTAATGGAGAAGAGTGGTCGGTGGGGAATACCTATCATAGTTCAATTGGACAATTTGGTTTTCAGGTCACACCACTCCAAATGGCGCGTGCCGTCGGAGGTATTGCAACAGGAGGAACTTTGGTTGAGCCGACCATTCGTAAAGGGGAGCAAGGAAGGAGAACTGATCTTATAGAAATTAAGAAAGAAAATTTTGAGGTTGTCAAAGAAGGTATGAGGCTTGCTGTTACAAATGGCACCGCGGGTGCATTACTGATACCAGAACTAGAAGTGGCAGCAAAAACAGGAACTGCAGAACTCGGTGCGGCAAAAAAGTATGTTAATTCATGGGTTTCTGGTTTTTTTCCTTATAAAAACCCTAGATACTCGTTTGCTGTGGTGCTCGAAAAAGGACCCACTACTTACAAAGTTAGTGCCATGAA
>JANMMK010000085.1:0-4508 GCA_031373235.1 bacterium
CGAAGGTATTGATGTGCTTATTGATAAAAGTGGTATCTGGCATATAAAAGGCACACCAATAAATCCTCATGACCTGATGCACAGGTGTGAAGTTGTCTTTAATGCCATGCATGGACAGTTTGGAGAGGATGGTACAGTTCAGAAACTTCTTGAAGATTTACATATTCCTTTTACTGGTTCGAAGTCACTCGCTTCTGCTATTGGAATGAATAAAGTTCTTTCTAAAGATTTTTTTAAAAAACACGGACTAAAAGTTGCACATGGAAGAGTTATTAAAAAAGCGGACTACACTGAACATACTGCAAGTGAACTATTCAAAACATTTACCCAACCATCTGTTGTTAAACCAGTAAAAGGAGGTTCTTCTGTGGGCACTTCTCTCGTTCACACAATAAGTGAAATACAGAAAGCACTCGATAAAGCCTTTCTTCATGACGATCAAGTGCTTGTTGAAGAATGTATAAAAGGGAAGGAGGCGACTTGCGGAGTCCTCGAACATTTTCGAGAGCAAGCACTTTATCCTCTTATTCCAGTAGAGATAATTCCTCATAAGACGCAAAAATTTTTTGACTACGAAGCAAAGTACTCTGAAACAGAAGGTGCGGAAGAAAAGTGCCCAGGGAACTTCACTCCAGAAGAAAGCAAGAAACTCCAAGAACTAGCCGTGGAAGCACATAAGGCTATTGGTGCGAGACATTACTCACGAAGTGATTTTATCGTTCATCCAACACGAGGGATTTTTATTTTAGAAATTAATACACTTCCAGGTTTGACAGCTCAGTCACTTATTCCTAAAGAAATGATAGCGGTGGGGTCTTCTTATCAGGAATTATTGAGACATTTGATTGAGTTGGCGTTAGGGAATTAAGGGTTCTTCTTTTTTAATATAGATGTGTGCCAGTATTCCTGCTATACCAGAGGCAATGGCACCGAGTATAAAGGTGATTTGAAATCCGTATATAGAGACAAGGTAAGCACCCATAATAATTCCCATCGCATTACATATACCTATGTAAAAATGAGAATTTGCCCAGAAACTTCCAGATTTTTCTTTTGGTGCTGACTTTCCATACAGTGATTCCCATGCAGGATCTCCAATGGCGTTTGCGAATCCAAGAAGTGCTTGCAGTATGAAAAGTTGCCAAATATTTTCTACAAAAATGTAACCTAAGAATATAACTGCTTCAAGAAGGTAATCAAGAACAATAAAGTGCTTCTCGTGATATTTATCAATTAGTTTTCCAACAGGGTACTCAAGAATTGAAGTTACAAGTATAAATATTGCGGCCGCGATACCAGCGTCAGTGATGTCTCCACCAACTTTCGAACTAAAAACAGCAAAGATAGGAAAGAAGAGTCCTGCTCCAAAAGACCAGATACTTTCGGTGGTTAAGAGTGTTTTTATTATCTTGTTTTGCATAAGAATATAGTAGCATAAAGAATTAGTATTTTTACGGTGGTTACGGATATTTTGTTCGGTAGACTCGGTCACAGATAATTTTTTGCTAAAAATTTCTGCGACCATTACAGGAACTCGTCCTCAAATTTTAATTTTCAGTCAAAATTGTGGTCACAAATATTTTTCCTTACGAAAAAATTTCGCGACCCCAGCTCGTGGTTTTGGCCTTTCGCAGACTCAAACAAAAACATCACTGCGCTTTCCAAAAGCTAAAAATCCCCAGCAGTGGGGATTTTCTTTACGCTTTGTGGACCCTACAGGAAATCTCGAATCTTACAGATTCTGTACACCTGTTCTGTTTTTTACTTCGCACAACTTGTAAAAACCTATCACAGGTCTTCGAGTCCTGACGCAAGCAAAACCCTTTGCTTGCTTAGGGTCCACCGGAAAAACAAAAAACCGCCCAAAAGCGGTTTAAGTTTTTCTACGGTGGACCCTACAGGACTCGAACCTGCCACCTCCTCAGTGCAAATGAGGCGCTCTAGCCAGATGAGCTAAGGGCCCAATATCGGACAGGAGAATAGTAAACTATTTTACTCTTTTTGTAAATAATCATATACCAGAAACTTTAAAAAACAGAGTCTATCCTTTATAATATTACCAATGAAGAATAATTCACCTTGGATTGCTGAGTTAAACAGCAAAAGAGAAACAAAGAAGATCTTTAAAGATACAGTCACTGACGTCACTATCATAGGTGCTGGAATTGCTGGTATTTCTAGTGTCTTTTTTATCCTTGAAAGTACTGATAAGAAAGTGCTTTTACTTGAAAAAGATAAACTGGCTCACGGAGCCACAGGGCATAACGCTGGTCATGTAAGGTCATATTTTGAACGCCCGCTCACTGATATTGCAGAAGAATACGGCAACGAGCTTGCGGTACAAGGGCAAAAAGACATGGAGTCAGCGTGGGAGCTACTTGATCATATATATGATAAGGCAGGTCTTGATATTCCTTTTAATAAAATAATGGGTCATGCAGGATATGCAACACTCGATCAAGTAATAGAGAAACTTGCAATTAGCAAACTACTGCTGATACATGGGGTGACTAGAAAAAATAAATTTTACGTAAGTCGGGAAGTTTCTTGGCTTAAGGATATTCCAAAAGAGTTTGATGGCCTTTACGAGCTCGCTTCAAAAACAGAAATTCTGGAGATGCTCGAATCGAAAGATGATTCTTTTGATGCATGTGAGACCTATCGCGTTGCATGTATCAACTCAGCTAGGTTTTGTCAGGAAGTACTAGAATACTTACTTCGAACTTACAAAGACCGTTTTTCTTTTTTTGAATATTCACCAGTTGAAAAAATAATTCTAAAAGATGAGTATGTGCTTCTTGATGTAATGACGAAAACAGTAAAGACAACTGATGTGTTGCTCTGTACGAATGGATTTGAACACATAGAAATATTCAATCATGGCGGACTCGACATTGATCATAAATTTCATCATCATGTCTACGGAACTATCGGTTATATGTCTGCATACGTGCAAAAAGTAGATAAGCAGGCATTTGCAGGAGAATACTTTACTGAAGAAAAACGAAATGCACTTGATCCATATTTTTATGTTACTAGAAGAGCATACGACTTTGGCGAACAAACTACCGCAAACCTATTTTCTGTCGGTGGACCAGAAATCAAACTTCAAGATAAGAGAGAGTATGTCAGAGAATATGAATATCCAGAGGAGGCACAAGCCAAGTTAGATGAATTTGTGGCTAAAACATACGGAGTAAATCTTACAGAAGACTTCGAGCACAAGTTTTCTTGGCACGGACTGATGGGGTATACCAAAAACATGGTAAGACTCATTGGTAGAGAACCAAAAAATAAAAAATTACTCTACAATCTTGGTTGTAATGGAGTCGGCATCATGTCATCAATCTTTGGAAGTTGGAAAATTTCTCGTCTTATCTCTGGAGAAGAGTTTCCACCATCAATTTTTGACCCAAAGTAGTTATAAAGTTCAAAAATTGCTGGAAAACACCTTTGGAATGTGGCTTCAGTAGAGCCATTTTTTAGTTATTGACTTTTTATAAATTTACAAAAAAAATAAAATGTGTTTTTAAGCTCTTTTTGGGATAACTTTCCTATGCAGGATTATTTTTTTTGAGGTAAAATAGTAGTTACTTAAGAAATAATTTTTATTAACTAAAAAAAAGAAAAACGGCTTATGGGATCAAAAAGTGCACCAAAGAAAGGAAAGAATGTTGAAGCAAAAAAAGAAGCAGATGTTGTGTTTGTTGCAAAGGTGCAAAAGCGAAACGGTACACTCGTACCTTTTGATTTTGGGAGAGTGGTGACCGCAACCCATAAAGCCATGATTGCTGCCGGAGAAGGATCTCTTAAGGAAGCAGAGATGGTTGCGAACAAAGTTTACGCGGACATTGTCCGTATTTCTAAGAAGTATAAGAACTTCATCCCTACAGTAGAAGGTATTCAAGACAGTGTTGAGAAAGAACTCATCCTTTCAGAGTATGTAAAGACTGCGAAGGCCTATATTTTGTACCGAGAGAAGCGAGCAAAGCTTCGAGAGAAAGGTTTTCAAGTTCCAGATAATGTAAAGAAGCTCGTTGAAGACAGTAAACAATATTTCCGAACAGAACTAGGAGAGTTTATGTACTATCGAACATACTCAAAATGGATTGATGCAGAACAAAGACGAGAAACATGGATTGAGACTGCAACTCGTTATGTAGGATTCATGAAAGAAAATCTCGGAAACAAACTTACTGAAGGAGAATACAAAGAAGTCTATGAAGCAATTCTCAAACAAGATGCACTTCCTTCAATGCGACTTTTGCAATTTGCTGGAACAGCAGCACGGAAGACAAATGTTTGTGCATACAATTGTTCATTCGTTGCTCCCTCAAAGTTTCAAGATCTTGCAGAAATTATGTATGTCCTTATGTGTGGTACAGGAGCAGGATTTTCTGTTGAAAGTCAAAATGTAGAAAAACTTCCTCAGATTCTTCCACAAACAGGAAAGAAACCTCTTTCTCATGTTATTCCAGATAGTAAAGAAGGTTGGGCGGACTCACTAA
>JANMMK010000090.1:0-13062 GCA_031373235.1 bacterium
CATATCAGTACCTCCTGATCTTGGTGTTATAGAAATATTTTCCAAATCCTTCTTTGCAAACCGAACAAAATTTACTAGTGACTTGATATCTTCTTTATCTTTCGGAAACACAACTAGTTCTGGAAAAACCCTACAAACACTCGCGTCTCGTGAATAAAGTTCTAGTGTTGCCTTGTCATCAAAAACCTCACCTCTTATAACTTGTGTTATTTTTTCTTTAAGTGTCATTATCTACAGAAAGTTAAAAATTTTTAATTTTTCAGTCACAACTTTCTCTACTTCGGAAATAGCAGGAGTCTCAAACTTATACGGAGCCACCTCATCTTTCTTTAAAAGACCTTCTTCAAGACCCTTCTTAAAAGCAACCCTGATCTCGGTATTGATATGCACGATAGCAACACCTGCCTTAATAGCAGCTTGGATATCTTCTCTACTATTTCCAGAAGCTCCATGAAGAACTAGTGGCACGCCCGTTTCAAGACCTATATCTTTTACTCGTTCTATATTAAGTCTTGGATCAGGAACATCACGAAGCATGCCATGGATATTTCCAACCGCAGGCGCAAATAAATCAACGCCCGTTTCTGAAACAAATCTCTTGGCATCCTCGGTAGAGGTAAGCTCTACTCCAAGTGGCACACCATCAAGAATCTTCGAAGACTGACCGATGTAACCAAGTTCGGCTTCAACTAAAACATCTCTACCACAAGACCTTGCATACTCAACACATTGTTTTGTTTCTACAATATTTTCGTCAAGTGAAAGTTTTGCTCCGTCAAAAATAACAGAGTCGAATCCAGCATCAATTGCCTCTCTTACTCTTTCAAAAGAATATGTATGGTCTGCATTTAGAAAAATCTGATAGTTGTATTGTTCCCTAAAACTTTTCACCAGTGCAACCACTTGAGGAATTCCTATAAAATCTCGCTCACCTTCTGAAACACCAATAATAATAGGAAGGTCTAATTTTTTTGCTCCATTAAAAATTGCGTGGAGCGCCTCAAGATTTGAAATGTTGAAATGCCCTATCGCAACACCTTTTTCTTTTGCTTCATTAATATAATTTTTTAGTGATTTCATCCCGTTAGAGTTTTTTATTTTATTAATTGACCCCGCGTAAGTATTAAGTGTCTATATAATCCACTGCACCTGCAATAAAAAATAAAACTCTAACGGGATTTGAGTCTAATTCTACCATGAATGTTGTGCACAGATAGGGCTTGCGTTGTTTAAAATTAGGAGTAATTTTAAATAGAATCTTAAACTTATGAATGCATCCTTACACGAACTCGAGAACTGGGGAGACCCGATGGACATCATCTTCCGTTCTGCAAAACGCGATCCATCTTGGATTTACTTCCCTCTCGCCATGATTGTGCTCGTAATCTCGCCTATCGGTATCATACTCTGGGCACTTTCAAGAAGAGTCCGCTAACACGACGATTTCACCCCCGTGAAAATCGTCGATTTTTTTATATAAAGAAACAAGCTATACTATATATATGTTTTGGAATAAAAAATCATACGATGTTATTACTATCGGCGACACCGTCACCGATGCTTTTATTAGATTACAAGAAGCACATGTTAACTGTAAAATTAATTCGACCGAATGCGAAATATGCATGAAATTTGGAGACAAGATTCCTTTTGAATTTGTAGAGGTGTGTTCTGCTGTTGGAAACAGCGCTAATGCCGCTGTTGCAACTAGTCGACTTGGTCTTAAGACTGCAATCATCACAAACTTAGGTGCCGACCAAAACGGAGAAGACGCACTTAAGGAATTTAAGAAAAACGATGTTGCTACCGACTACATACAATTACACAAAGGTATTAAAACCAACTATCACTATGTCCTTTGGTTTGGAGATGAAAGAACTATACTAATAAAGCACGAAAAGTACCCGTATCAATTCCCTGCTATCGAAGAACCAAAATGGATTTACTTAAGCTCACTTGGAGATGGAACGCTCGAATACCACGGGCAGATTCAGAAATACCTTGAAGCACATCCAAAGGTAAAACTTGTATTTCAACCAGGAACATTTCAAATAAAATTTGGTACAGAAGCATTAAAAACCATATACAAACGATCTGAAATATTTTTCTGCAACGTAGAAGAAGCTAGAAGAATTCTTCAAAGCGAAGAAATAAATATAAAAATACTCGCATCAAAAATTGCTGAACTCGGTCCAAAAATAGTTGTTCTTACAGACGGACCAAAGGGGGCCTACGCATATCAAAATGGTGATCTCTGGTTTATGCCTCCTTATCCAGACCCAAAGCCTCCTTACGAGCGTACAGGAGCCGGAGATGCCTTTGCCTCTACTTTTACCAGTGCAATCATCTTGGGCAAAAGTATTGAAGAAGCGCTACTTTGGGCACCGATAAACTCTATGTCAGTTGTTGGAGAAATAGGAGCACAAAAAGGGCTTCTTACTGAAGAAAAAATTATCGAGTGGCTCAAAATTGCTCCGGTGGATTATAAACCAAAGAAAATCTAAACTGGTTAAATTATTCTCATGGCAGAACCAACACCAGATCGAGTGCCCACTTTTGAAGGAGTCTTTAGGTCTGCTTTTACTGAAAGAATAAGAGAAGAGATAGTGCAAGATGGAAGTATCCAAGTTGAAGAAGCGGAAGATTTTATTGATGCATTAGTAAATTGGCATCTCGTGCAAAGTATTATTGAAGCCGAAAAAACATTACTGCAAACCAACAAAGCCACTATAGAGGAAATAGAAGCACACCGGACAAGAAAAGAAGTAACCGCGAATGACTTAGAAATACTTGAAGGCACCAAACAAAGTATTCTGGACCAAGAATACCAGATACGCTCATACGAAGCACAAGTAGATATGTATTCGGACGCACTGAAAAAAAGCATAGGGGCAATTAGTTTAGGAAACACAGATCTAGAAGATAAACTCTGGGCCTTAAGTGACCATCTTAGCGCTTTCGCGAAAGATATCTACAAACACACAAAATAAACTACCTCGCAGCAAGCTGACGAGTTATGATATGAGTTCGTTTCACTCACATCATATCCGTAGCAAGCTACGGGGTATTAACCCTTTAGCTTCCTCGGCTCGAAAATATAAAAGAAGACTTTTCTATTTTGCTCGCTCTACGTCGCTAATAAACAATGCTGATTGAATGATCTCGGAAGGTTTAAATTTCAGCTTCTATTATTTTTTTCATGTTTTTGATAAAGTATTTTTTGTAGAACTTTCGAGCAATAATATTTCTGAGAAATACAAATAGCGGATTTTTTTCTCGTATTAAAAATTCCATACGATCAACAAAAGAAAATACAAACTGTATTCTTTTTTTCCTCCGCACTTCGTAGGACTGGAGCGCTTCTGAAACTCCACTTTTCATATTTAATTCTTGGTTCAATACAAAAGCATCCTCAACTGCCATTGAAACACCCATACCAGAAAAGGGCGACATTGCATGTGCAGAGTCTCCAACAAGCACAATCCTCTTTGTTGCCAATCGGGGCGCACGAACTTCCATGTGATGGTGGGCAAAAAAATCTTTGTCATCTTTAGGAAGATTTAATAAAACACTTGGAGTTAGATAGCCAAGCCTTCTTAAGATATTTTTAACCCTCTCCAGATGAGATCCTTCAAACACTGGTTTATCCTGAGACATGGCAACATAAGAAGTAACCTTTTTGCTACTTTCATTTCCTGGATACATACCAAAAAAGTAACCCTTCCCGATCACCTGTGGAATATGACCTTCCATCACTTCTCCTTTAGGTAACCAAAAGAGCCACCCGCTCACCCCTAAGTATACTTCTCGAACACCCCTAAATATCTTTTTTCTATTTTTTGAATGAATTCCGTCCGCTAGTACCACTATATCAAAAACATCTTTTGATCTGTCGTCGTAAGTAACGACAACCTGATCCTTTTTTTCTTCTATGGAGATAGCGCTTCGCCCGAGCATGACATGCACCCCTCTCGCCTTCTCTCTAATAGCTTTGTGGATACTCGAACGCTTTGCAGAAATAGGAGCACCATGGATACTCGAGATTTCTTTCAAGGAAACATCTGCGAGTTTGTGTCCTTTTGAAGTAGACAAAGAAAAAGATTTCATCTCTGCACCGGCTCTACGCATTTCATTTCCCGCACCGATAAGATCAAGTAGTTTTAAGCCGTGTGGCCAAACAGTTAAAGAATAACCGATATCTTTCCACTTTGGACAAGTATCGATCAATGTCACTTCATGACCAGACTGCTTCAAAAAAATTGCTGTAGAAAATCCAGCAATCCCACCACCAACAACAAGTACTTTATACTTTTTTGTTTCTGACATTTATTTTCTTTCTAGAACCTTCTCACACGCTTTTTTAATATCACTTACATCCATACCGTAATGAGCGATAAGTTCATCTGGTGTACCTGATTGCCCAAATACATCTTTCACTCCAACAAACTCTATCGGCACCGGAAATTCTTTTGCAAGACATTCTGCAATAGCACTTCCCATACCCCCTGCGATCTGATGTTCTTCCACTGTAACCACTGCCTGTGTTGCTTTAGCAACTTTTATAATCAACTTTTCATCAAGTGGTTTTATTGTTGCGAGATTGACTACAATACTTCCAACCCCATCTTCTTCAAGTTCTTTTGCGGTAAGAAGTGCTTTATGGACCAATGCACCCGTTGCAATAATAGCCACTTCTGGATTTTCACTTTCATAAAAAATCTGCCCCTTTCCTATTTCAAAAGGAGTATCATCTGTAGTTATAACCGGAGTTTTTTCCCGAGCCAGACGAATATACACAGGGGTTTTTTGTGTCTCCGAAAGGACCGCAAGAGTTGCCTTCTTTGCTTCAATGGCATCACAAGGAGAAATGACAGTCATATTTGGTACCACTCGCATAAGGGCAATGTCCTCTACTGCTTGGTGTGTCCCTCCATCAGGACCGACAGATATTCCGGCATGACTTCCTGCAATAATTACTTTTCGGTCGTTGTAGCAAATAGTTGTACGAATCTGCTCCCAGTTCCTCCCCGGAGAAAACATTGCATAACTTGAAATGACAGGCAGTTTTCCCATCGCAGACATACCAGATGCCACTGATGCAAGATTTTGTTCTGCGACACCAATCTCTACAAATCTTTCAGGAAATTTATTTTTGAAAAAGTGCATCTGGGTAGACTCGGTTAGGTCCGCACAAAGAGCCACGATGTTTTTGTTTTCTTCTCCGGCAAGCAACAAACCTTCTCCAAAACCCTTGCGAATTGGTATTTGGTCAACATTTGAGCTGAAAAGATTTGGATTTAATTTTTTGTTTAAATTAGACATATGTTTTGTAGAAGACCCTTCACCAAGTCACTAATATTTTTCTGCTGAAAAATTTTGCGACCCCACCTCGCGCCGTCGCGCTCCGGCTTTGGAATGCTCCAAGTATTCGCATTCCAACCTTTTCGAATAGGCACCTGCTCTACATCTTTATCAAATAATTTTTTATTTAGTTTCATATTAAAAAGGTGAGTTAAAAGTAAAACCAAATAAAAGCACTAAAAAAAACAATGAAGTGGTCAATAGAATAGATCCTGCTAGTTTTAATTTGTCTATTTTTACTGTTTTATAAGAAAAATAACTAGTCAGTACAAGAATCATCAAAGGAATTATTGTAATAATTTTTGAATCATCTAATTTAAAATAGTTAATTAAAAAAAGTGATATAGGAAAAACTAAAAAAAAACTTATTAGTGCATATATTAATTGTTTATATTGATTCATATATTTAAAATTGCATATTACTAAAGATGTAAAAAAGAATTGCAAAAAAAACTACGATAATAGTGATAATTATTATACCTGTATATTTAAATATCGAATGGACCTTTTGCACAGAAAATGTCCCCTGCTCTGTCCCAATTGCACGCTTACGACTAAGAGATTGATCAATAAGACTAAGAATAAAAAATATAAACCCGAAGAACAAAAAACCTACACAAACCATTAATGCAGTGTCGCCTAAGTTTGAGCCCGGTAAATATCCCAAAAAGAAAATAATGCCTCCTATTACAAGCATAATGACACTAAGTGGTAAGAGAAACTGATATATTGATATATTTTTCATGCAACTAAATTAATTACTAAAAGTTTGCTTAATAATTTTATGTCTCTGAATAGATGCAGCAATACCTAAAGGCAATCCGACAACAGCTGATATTAATGAAAAGATAAAAGGATATATTATTTCTAATCCATCAGACTTTATAGTTAAAAACAAATAAACCAACCATAAATTAGAAACTAATAAAAAAAAACTTAAAATTGTAAAAGATGTGAATGTTTTTGTATTAAAGCTTTTTTTAATAAATAAATAGTGAATCACTAAATATAGTATTATTCCAAGTACACCAATACCGTACAGAATATTTTCCTCAACCCAGTTATTATGTGTATAGACTGAGTATTCATATTGAAAAATACTCAAAAAAAGAAATATAAGTGTAGCAAAAAGAGTTATGATCCAGTTGATAGTAAATAAAATATGTAACTTAGTCATGATTTATTTTAAAATTTAATTCTCTACTCATGTTCTCCTCTTATTTTACCTCCTAATGTTCGCAGTTCCCTAAGCGCCATGTCCGCTTCTTCCTTGTTTGGCGGTTTACCATGCCATTCGTATTTTCGCTCAAACTCGTGAACTCCTTTTCCTGGAATTGTGTTTGCGATAATAACAGACGGTCTATCAAATACTGCCTGTGCCTCACCAAATGCCCCAAGAATCTGCCTAAAATCATGTCCATCTATTGTCTGAACATGAAAGTTAAATGCATCGAGTTTTTTATCTAAAGAATTAAGCGGCATGATGTCTTCGGTGAATCCGTCTATCTGGATATTATTTCTGTCTATGATCACTGTAAGGTTTTGAAGCTTTTCTTTCCCCGCAAGCATAAATGCCTCCCAATTTTGCCCTTCATCTAGCTCTCCGTCTCCAAGAAGACAATAAAACTGTTTACTTGATGATCTGCCATTATCCATTCTATCCGCTAAACACATACCGACAGCCTGTGAAAGACCACTTCCTAGTGGTCCTGAAGAGTTTTCGATTATTGGTAGAAATTCTCTGTGCGGATGTCCTTGAAGACGACTTCCAAATTTTCGAAGAGTTTTTAATTCTTCAATTGGAAGATATCCACTGTGTGCAAGAGTTGCATAATACACCGGACAAATATGCCCATTTGAGAGAACAAGTCTATCTCTTTCTTCCCACGAAGGATTCTTTGGGTCATGTTTTAGTGTATGAAAAAAAAGTGCAGTAAAAACATCAGTCATGCCAAGAGGTCCGGCGGTGTGTCCACTTCCTGCCTCAAGAAGCATCTCGATAATAGATTCTCTAATCTCGTTTGCTTTTTCCTCAAGAAATTTTATTTTTTCGTCTGTAAGTGTCTGCATAATTCAAATTATACCAAACTTTTTAAGTCTTCTATCGCCTCCCTTGGATTAACCTTCTTAAAAATAGCAGAGCCAACCACCACTCTATCTGCTCCCGCATCATAAGCTACAGGAATGGTGTCTTCATTCATTGATCCATCTACAGAAACAACCATATCTTTGTAACTTTGTTTTACCCACTGAATATGGTCAATGCCTCGCGGATCAAATTCTCCACCTTGAAGTCCGACATCAGAAACAGTCATCACTTGTATAAAATCAGCAATCTGAAAATATGGTTTTACTTCATCTGGGGAAGTTTCTGAATTTAGAGCAATACCGATTTCAACCAAACCTTCTGTCTTTATCTGATCGAGAAACTGTATGTCGTCTTCGTAGTTTAATGCCTCTGCGTGGATAATGATTCTTGTCGCACCCGCGTCGATAAAATCTCTGACATGAGAGAGTGGTTCTTTTGTCATCAGGTGAACTTCGAACTCTACTTCATCCCAAAGTGGAAATCCGAGTTCTTGATTTTTGATATCTCGAAACTGACCTTTGTCTCCAGTGAAAGGCCAGCTTTCTTCTCCAACACCCCACTGCCCGTCAGTAATATCGATATGCACTCGAGGCACCAGACCTTTTACTGTCTGCATTTTTTCTTCTAGATCTTCAAAACTTTTTGGTATGAATGCTGGAATAAGTTCCATAAATATTTATTTTGTTATTTGTTCAATTTTTGCTAATCGCCTCTTGTGTCTTTCGTCTCCCGGAAATTCTGCTTCAAGCCATTCTTTCACAACAGACTTTGCTTCCTCCAAAGAAAGAAACCTAGCTCCAAGCGAAAGAATATTTGCATTGTTATGTATTCGACTCGAAATTACCATATCAAATACATGCCCGTCAGCGTCAGTCTGGGTAGAATGAGGTTTTCCATAATACACCACCGCTCTTACTCCTTTGAAACGGTTAGCGCAAATTGCTTCTCCTTGTCCTGAGCCACCAAGGATAATACCTTTGTATTCTGGATTTTCTCCGATTTTTTGTGCAAGCGGAATAACAAAATCAGGATAGTCATCAGTCCCATCAAAAACTGTGTTTCCAAAGTCTTCAGTCTCAAACCCAAGTGAAGCAACAAAAGACACAAGCTCTTTCTTTAGTTCAAAACCTCCATGATCTGAAGCAAATAAAATTTTAGACATATCGAGGTGTTCCTGTAGTTTCCGGTAATGGAGTATTTCCTGCCTTAATAACATGCATCACGAGCGCATGAGTATACCCGATTTCGTTATCATACCAACTGCACACCTTCACAAGGTTTCCGTCCACCACTCGAGTAAGACCAAGATCGGCAATCGCTGCGAAGGTCGAGCCGACAATATCAGAAGATACGAGGGGCTCTGTAGTTATAGTAAATATTTCATCCCATCTCTTGTCTTGCGAAGCCTTTTTCAAAATTTCGTTTATTTCTTCTACGGTGGTGTTTCGTTTTGCAATAAAAGTGATGTCCGCAATTGAGCCCGAAATAACAGGTACTCGCATTGAGATTCCATCAAATTTATTTTGAAGTTGTGGCAAGGCTTTTGTGACAGCAATAGCAGCTCCCGTTGAAGTCGGCACAATATTTTGTGCAGCCGCTCTTCCCTCTTTCCAATCTTTTTTACTTGGACTATCAACTAGAGACTGAGATGCGGTATATCCATGTACTGTCGAAAGAATTGCTTTTTCTACCCCAACAGTCGCATCAAGAATAGCCATTACAGGACTACTGGCATTTGTGGTGCAAGACGCATTTGAAGTCACTGGGCACAGTGTGAAATCCCCTTCGTTGATACCCATAAGAATAGTAGGCGTTGTTTGTCCTCCACCCTCATCCTTACTTGGAGCTGAAATAACCACACGCTTTGCTCCCGCTTCAAGATGGGGTTTTGATTTTTCAAAACTTGTGAAGAGTCCAGTAGACTCAACTACCACATCGATACCGAGTGCTTTCCACGGAAGATTCTTTGGGTCTCTTTCACTGTAATACATTACTTTCTTTCCATTGATAAGAAGAGATCCTCTATCTGGAGAAACTTCAACCGAAAGTCCGCTTCTGCCGTAAGCACTATCGTACTTCATGAGATATGCGATATTTCCAATATCAGCCAAGTCATTGAGTGCCACGATTTCAATTTCCTCATGTAAAGCAGAAATCTTATAGAACGCTCTTCCAATTCTACCCGCCCCGTTTATTGCCACTTTTAATTTACTCATATATAAAATAATTATATCAAACTATGACAAAAGTGTTATGAGGATATCTTGAAGCATTTTTGGATTCGCCGAACCTTTTGTTGCTTTCATTCCCTGCCCCACCAAAAACTGTATTGATGCTACTTTTCCTGCTTTGTATTCTTCTACTACTTTTGGATTGAGATTAATTATCTCGGCTAAAACTGCTTTTAGTGCCTCAGGGTCATTCTTTTGTATTAGTCCTTTTGCTTCTGCAACAGCTTTTGCTACACCACCTCCCGAATAGAGAAGTGCAATTAAGTCTTTTGCCCCCCTCGAAGAAAGAATATTTTCTCCAATCATTTCTGCAATGTCTCGAATATGTTCTGGAAGTAGTAAACCAAAAGACACATCTCCTTTTGTTTTCTGAATAGCTACAACATCGGACAAAAGATAGTTGACGATAAGTTGTGCGTCTGTCTTTTTGACAACTGCCTTTTCAAAAAAAGAAGCCAAATGAGGATTTAAAACTAATAACTCAACATCATCTTGTTTAATGCTAAAGTCCTTCATATACCGCTGTCTTTTTTCTCTAGGAAGTTCTGGAAGAGTCGCCTTTATCTGCTCTGGAAGAAATTCCTCTACCTCTCGAAGTTTTAACTTTGGAAGATCTGGATCTGGAAAATATCTATAATCATGAGAATCTTCTTTCTTTCTTTGTGAAAAAGTCTTTCCGGTGTTTTCGTCCCACCCTCTTGTCTCTTGAGAAATTTTTTCTCCGTTTTCAAGTAGAAGTCGATGTCTCTCTATTTCATAAGCAATTGCCTTTTCAACTGCTTTAAAAGAGTTGAGGTTTTTTACTTCGACCTTGGTGCCGAAAACTTTTGGGTCCTCTGAAATAGAAATGTTTGCTTCAACTCGCATTTCACCTTTTTCCATGTTTGCATCTCCTGCCCAGAGATAGCGAAGAAGCAACTGAAGCTCCTTTGCAAACTTTCCTGCTGTTTCTGCATCATGAATAACTGGCTCTGTCACTAGTTCCATCAAAGGCACTGACGAACGATTAAAATCAACGAGTGAGTAGTCACCTTCATCATGCTTACTTGTTGCAGTGTCTTCTTCGAGGTGAATTCTTGTTAAAGCGACGCCTGAAAGTTCGCCGCCAGAGATAAGAGGATATTTATACTGACTAATCTGGTAACCCTTTGGAATGTCAGGGTAGAAATAATTTTTCCGGTCAAATTCCGTGAAATCTGCAATAGTGCCTCCAACTGCAACTCCCATCCTAAGAACATGCTTTACTGCTTCTTTGTTTATAGTAGGAAGTGTTCCAGGATGCCCCATACAAACAGGACAAACATTGCTATTAGGCTTTTCTTCATCAGGGTCGTTCTTACAGCGACAAAACATCTTTGTGTTTGTCTTTAGTTCAGCGTGCACCTCAAGCCCTATAGTTGGGTAATATGTTTTTTCTGACATGCTAGATATTCTAACAGAAAAATGTTAAATTCATAGAAATTAAAAAACCTATGAACATTGAGCACTTTTGTGAAAGCTGTGGAGGTCGGCTACCTGCAGAAGACGAACCTTGTGACAACTGCCAACCCTTAAAACAACCCCCTATCTTTCCTCGAGAAAGTGCACTAACTGACTTCGAAAACTTTGTTTATGGCGGACAAACAGAACACAGTTATAGGTTCGGACGCCGAAGAACAGGTTTTCACGGCGGATGCTGTTAATACTTCTCGAGCACTAGTTGCATCGAGAAGATTTTTATTTACGGAGTTCCTTCACGAGGCCATCGATAAATTCCTTAACACTCTTATCGTCCAATATTGAAAGCACATGAACAGGAGAAACTAACTTTTTTATTTCAGAGACTTTCTTATTGAGTGTCTCCTCGTCCACCATGTCAGATTTTGATATTACGACATATTCTTTTTTGTCTTTCATTTCATCTTCAAAAGCAAGCACTTCGTTTCGTACAGTTTGATATGTTTCTGTCATGTTTTCATTCTCAGCAGAAATAAGATGCACGAGCATTTTGGTTCTCTTGATATGTTTCAAAAACTTTATACCAAGACCCTTTCCCTCATTAGCACCTTCAATGAGTCCTGGGATGTCCGCAATGATGAACTCAAAAAGTGCTCCGAGATTTGGTTCAAGTGTAGTAAAAGCATAATTACCTACTTTCGCATGTGCATTAGTAATTGCATTTAAAAGCGAACTCTTCCCTGCATTTGGAAGGCCCACCAGTCCTACATCTGCAAACATTTCAAGTTCGATCAAAAATTCTCCTTCTTCCCCTCTTTCACCTACCGTAAACTCTTCCGGAGAAGTATTTATTGAACTTTTAAAAAATTCATTCCCTACTCCACCTCGCCCACCTTTTAGAAGCATCACCCGCTCACCTTTTATGTTAAGAAAATGTTTTTCTCCAGTTTTAAGGTTAGTCAAAATACTTCCTTGTGGAACCTTGACCGTAAAATCTTCTCCTGCCTTGCCATGGCAAGAATCTTTCATCCCCGCCTGTCCTTCTTCTGCTTTGAATTCTTTTAGCCCACTATAACTTGAAAGGAGTCCGATATCGGAAACCGCCTCAGCATACACATCTCCACCTCTTCCACCGTTTCCACCAGAAGGACCACAAAGAGGTTTCCCCTTTTCATGTCGCCAACGAACAACTCCGTCCCCTCCCTTTCCCGCCTTTATATAAATTTTTATTTCATCTATTAGTGCCATAATATAAGTACTATATCTTACTTTTAATGATAAAAGAATCTTTCTCTATTCCTTGCTTTGATTCAAAGAACTTTACTTCCAGCATATCCGGGGTAACAAAAACTTGAGACACCCCATGAAAACCACCCTGATTTTTTCCAAATGAAGTTGCAAAGTATTTTTCTTGGTCTTTTTTTACCTTACTATCACGGAGCGCAACGCCCCCCGTACCGACAGTTACAAAAATTGTTCCTGCATCTTTTTGATATCCTTCTTTTGACTCTTTTTTAATACAAGATTTGTCAGCTTTTTCTCTAACACAAGAAAGTTGCTCCGTCCTATCATACAAATGAGCATGTCCAGAGAGTACAAGATCCACTCCTTCTGAAATAAGAAAATTTGGAAGTTCAAAACCAATTTCACAATCTTTCTTCTCAGAATTGATACAGGGTTTATGCATCGAAACAATCACCCAAGAAATGTTTTCACTCCGCGCAGATTCAATGGCATCCTTAAGCCACAAAAAATGTTTACTGCCCGGAAGATAGCTAACATCTTGTTCGTCTTTAAAATTTAAATTAGGAGAAATTTGTATAAAACGAGCCAGTGGCTTACTTTCAGGATAATCAAAATAGTACTCTTTTGCATACACTCCTTTCATAGATTCTTTTAAAGAAAACGGCATACACTTTTGAAAATTATCTATATGTCCATCTT
>JANMMK010000100.1:0-3389 GCA_031373235.1 bacterium
CTCGAACAGTCTCTGCTCTTGTAACAAATTTACCAGGTCGCCCAGTGAACGCTTCAGCAACGAAGAATGGTTGAGAGAGGAATTTTTGAATCTTTCTAGCTCGTTCTACAAGAGTCCGGTCTTCACTTGAAAGTTCTTCGATACCAAGAATAGAGATGATGTCTTGGAGGTCTTTGTACTTTTGAAGAATTCTTTGTACTTCTCGTGCAACAAAGTAATGTTCCTCTCCGACAAAGTTTGGATCAAGAGCTCCTGAAATAGACTCTAAAGGTTCTACCGCAGGGTAGATACCAAGCTCTGATAAAGGACGAGAAAGTACGATTGTTGAGTCGAGGTGGGCAAACGCTGTAGCAGGAGCTGGGTCGGTCACGTCGTCTGCTGGTACGTAAATCGCCTGTACTGAAGTTACAGAACCTTTCTTTGTAGAAGTAATTCGCTCTTGAAGTGCTCCCATTTCATTAGCGAGAGTTGGTTGATATCCGGCAGCAGAAGGCATTCTTCCGAGAAGTGCAGACACTTCAGAACCAGCCTGAGTAAATCGGAAAATGTTGTCGATGAAGAAAAGTACATCTTTTCCTTCTTTGTCTCGGAAATATTCAGTCATAGTAAGTCCTGAAAGCGCTACTCGAAGACGAGCTCCTGGAACTTCGTTCATCTGTCCGAATACAAGTGCGGTTTGGTTAAGTACACCCGATTCCTTCATTTCATTATAAAGGTCATTTCCTTCTCGAGTTCTCTCTCCTACACCGGCAAATACAGAGTAGCCCTTGTGTACTGTTGCCACATTCCGGATGAGCTCTTGAAGAAGTACTGTTTTTCCTACTCCCGCTCCACCGAAAAGACCGATCTTTCCTCCTTTAATAAAAGGACAGATAAGGTCAATTACCTTGATACCAGTTTCAAAAATTTTTACTTCTGTAGATTGTTCAGTAAAATCCGGTGCAGCTCGGTGAATTGGCCACTTTTCTGTATTTGCTGGCAAAGCCTCTTTTCCGTCAATTGGCTCTCCAAGAAGATTAAACATTCGCCCAAGAATTCCAGTTCCAACAGGCACAGAGATTTGTCCTCCAGTGTCGAGAACTTCCATACCTCTTTCAAGTCCCTCTGTTGGACCCATAGATACCGCTCGAACCTTTCCTTCTCCCAAGTGTGAAGCAACTTCAAGTACGAGTTTTGAATCTCCGTTTTTTATTTCAAGTGCGTTATATACTGCTGGCACCCCTTCCTCAAACTGTACATCTACTACTGGACCGATAACCTGAATAATTTTTCCTTTTTTACTTGTGTTGTTCATACTTGTAATATTATTTATAAATGTTTTTAATAATTTAATCTTCTAATGCTGCCAACGCTTCCTTACCACTCACAATCTCGATAAGCTCTTTGGTAATCTGTGCCTGACGAGCTTTGTTGTAAGAAATGGTAAGTGATCCGATAACTTCTTTGGCGTTTTCTGATGCATTTTTCATGGCAACCATACGAGCAGCGTGTTCAGATGCGTTTGCTTCAAGGATACTGTGGAAAATTTCTACTTCAACAAGAGTGGGAACAAGTTTTTCTACAAGAATAGCAGTAGACGGTTCAAATTTATATTCCACCGTATCAATATCTTCTACTTTTCTAATATCAGAAAACTTTCCTGTTTCTGGAATTATATTATCAATCACGGTATCAAGCGTTTCTCTATTTAAAGGAAGCAGTGGTCGATGCACTACTTCTTGTTTGAGCGCTGAGATAAATTCTGTGTAAATAACATCAACAGAATCAAAAGACTCATCTACAAAAGAAGAAACTACAAATTCTGTAATGTGTTTTACCTCCGAAAGAGTAACAAGATCCCCAATACCATCGAAAGACTTTACTACCTGTAGGTTATTCTTTTTATCGGCAGACAGGTTCTTCTCAAAAAATTCTTTTGCTCTTTTACCAACTGCAACTATAGATACAGGAGTTGTTTTTTCTTTTAAAAACTGTGTGGCAAATCTAAATACATTACTATTGAAAGCACCTGCGAGTCCTTTGTCAGAAGCAATGACTACTACAAGAGATTTTTTAACTTCTCTTTGTGAAAAAAGAGGGGAAAGAGCTTTAATACTTTCACCTGTTCCTCTTTCTATTTTTCTAAGAATATCAATGGCATACAGAGCAAAAGGTCTTCCTTTGAGAGCCGCACTTTCAGTCTTTCGCATTTTAACCGCAGAAACAGCCTGCATCGCTTTAGTGATCTGCTGAATGTTCTTTGTAGACTTTATTCTGTTTTTAATTGCTCGACTTGAAGCCATTGGAGGAAGTTATTAGTTAAGAGTTAAATAGTTAATAGAGAATACTTAAGATTTAAGGAAAGAGTTGTTTGTAAAATCAGCAATCACTTCTTTTAGAGTTTTTTGGATTTCATCAGTTAGTTCTGCTTTTTCTCCAAGCTCAGCAAGTACTTTAGCGTGTCGCTCTTTAAGGAATTTGATTAATCCTTTTTCGTATTCTTTTATTTTTGCTACTGGCACTGTATCAAGTAGACCTTGTCCCGCAGCGAAGATTAGAATTGCTTGTTCTTCGAATGGCTGACTCGCGTACTGTACTTGTTTCAAAAGTTCGGTAAGACGTCGTCCTCTCTCGATTTGTACTCGTGTTGCTTCATCCAAGTCACTACCGAATTGAGCAAAAGCTTCAAGTGATCTAAACTGTGCGAGATCAAGTCTCATTCTTCCTGCTACTTTTTTCATTGCCTTTGTCTGTGCACTTGAGCCTACTCGAGAAACTGAAAGTCCGACGTTTACCGCAGGTCTGATACCTTTGAAGAATAGTTCTGGTTCCAAGAAAATCTGTCCGTCAGTAATAGAAATAACATTGGTTGGAATGTAAGCAGAAATATCGTTGAGTTGTGTTTCAATGATCGGAAGGGCGGTGATCGATCCTCCTCCGTATTCCTTATCAAGTCGCCCTGCTCGTTCGAGAAGTCGTGAGTGAAGGTAGAACACGTCTCCAGGATACGCCTCTCGACCTGGTGGTCGTCTAAGAAGTAGAGAAATCTGTCTGTATGCCCATGCATGCTTTGAAAGGTCATCGTAAACCACAAGTACATCTTTTCCTTGATCCATGAAGTATTCAGCGATCGCACATCCGGTGAAAGGTGCAAGATACTGAAGGGAAGCAGGATCAGATGCCCCAGCAGAAACAACTACTGTGTATTCCATGGCACCAGCAAGTTTTAGTCTTTCTACGATCTGAGCAACTTTAGATTCTTTTTGTCCAATAGCAACATACACACAAATAGGAGTACCAAACTTCTTTTCGTTTTTCTGGTGGATAATTGCATCAATAGCAATAGCAGTTTTTCCTGTTTGTCGGTCTCCGATAATAAGTTGTCTTTGACCTCGTCCGATTGGAATCAT
>JANMMK010000018.1:0-1868 GCA_031373235.1 bacterium
CTTATTATTGGGCCGGTGTTTGGTACACAGACATTCATGACAGCTCTTGTTGGCCAGATTCCTTTTACCGCACTGCATTTGATGGGAGGAGTGCTCTTTACGCTTCTTGTTACACCTGCTGTCTCTAAGTTTTTGACCACAAATTACTTTGATGTTCTAAAAGTAAAGTCTGCAAAAACTGCTTTACAAAGAGAATAAGAAGAGTAGAATTTTCCTGTTCGTTACAATTAATTGTCTATGGAAGTGAGGTGTGATTCCTCCACTGTGCCGCAACGGTAATGCCCGAAAGGGATAAGTCCGGCCTTTAGACAAACACGTAAGTGTTCGCCCGAGCAGGTTTCTTCATATTTTTATATATGGATACTTAAACTACTCCGGGGTGAGTGGTTTTTTCGTTTTTAGGGATAAAAGTCATATGCATACAGACAAAAAAAATATAATAGCAGTTGGTTTGATACTTCTCGGTATATGTTTTGCGTTTTTTGGCTTTGTGCAAAGAACAGAAGACTCCTCACTTGGGTTACCAAAAGAAAATGAAGCCTACCAAAGTGTCACCCTCGAAGACGAAGCTCCACCTAAAAAACTTGAAAGAGTAACGACGATTGTTGCCCCTAAGGAAAAAGAACCTCCTGTTGTTGAGAATACACCTGAGCTTTACACCACTTTCATAATTGAAGATAAGACTTTTAGTGTGCCATTTATTGAAGGGGAAAGCGTATTTGATGTTATGACTACTGCTATGAAGAAGGATATTTTTACTTTTGGCGGCAGAGAATTTTCGGGGATTGGTTTTTTTGTCGATGAGCTTAATGGTAAAAAAGCTGAGCGAGGAAAGAATTTCATTCTGTGGGTCAATGGCAAGAAGGCGGTGGTTGGGGTTTCGGATTACAAATTATTAAAGACAGATACAATCTCTTGGACTTATGAAAACAACTATTAAAAAAATACTCAGCACACTGTTAGTCGGAATATTCTTAACAAACCCTTTTCTGGTTTTTGCCGAAGAACTCGCTGTTGCCAGCGAAGAGGTTCAAAGTACCGGTACTGCAACAAGTACTTCAATTGGATTACCTGATATAAACTTTAATTTCAAACTGCAAGATGAAGAGGTATTTGGAACAACTACCGAAACAACTACATTTGAGATTAATCTTGACGAAGGAGATGCTACAACAAGTGCTACCACAACTCTAAACATTAAAGATTTTCACTTTGTCCTTGATTTAGAAGCTCCTGCTATAGAAGAAACACGGACAGTCACTATTGAAATAATGTCTGGCGAGAAAGAAATATATACAAGAGAAGTCTCTTTTAGTGCCTGCAGCCCAAGTGAATTTTCAGAAGCTACTAGTACTTTTTCTGCTTATTGCGCACTTCGGAGTGCTGAAATTCCTATAACATGGAGCGCTTTTGGTGATGACTTGTTTTTGAATTCTGTATTTGGTGATGCAAATGACTTTGGATCTAACCTGTATTGGCTCTATTTTAAAAATCTTACTTTTGGAAATCTATCTCTGAACAAAGAAGTTCTGGCCGAAGGGGATACTTTGAAACTTACTTACAACACTTATCCAAGCAAGGTGATTTATGCCACTTCAACTCCTTTTATAGGACAAAGTACTACTATATCAGTCAGTGGATTTGGGTTTGACGAAAGTTTTAATGGAGTATTTTTACCACTTGAAAGTGCCAAAGTATTCCTAAGTACTGGTGAAATTCTAGAAAGTAATACTCTTGGTGAAGTGTATTTTTCTCCGACAACAACAGCTCCTGTAAGTATATATACAAAGAAACTAGGCTATGCGACTAGCACAGCTATCATTATTAATCCAAAAAAAGAAAAGAAGAATATTGGTCTTAAGGTAGCC
>JANMMK010000037.1:0-3365 GCA_031373235.1 bacterium
AAATTTAGAACGGAATGAAAGCAAAAGATTTACGAACAAAAAAAATAGACGATCTTCTGAAACTGAAGGTAGAAAAAGAGAAAGAACTTCGAGATTTTGTCTATGGAGCAAGCGGTAGTAAATCAAAGAACACAAAGCTTGGAAAAACAATTAAGAAGGACATTGCAAGAATATTGACCATTACAAAAGAACTTGCAGTTTCAAAAACTAAGTAATATTTTATGAAGAAAATCACAGAAACAGTATCAAATGGAAAGGAGCTCGAAGGAGTAGTAACTTCAGACAAGATGAAGGATACTTGTGCTGTTCTTGTGAAAAGATACGTTAAGGCACCAAAATATGAAAAGTTCCTGCTTCGATCAAAAAAATACCTTGCTCATGACGTAGGCAACACGAAGAAGATTGGAGATAAGGCAACCATTGCAGAATGTGCCCCAATTTCAAAACTAAAGAGATTTAAAGTAATAGCATAAAACCATGATTCAACCAAGATCAATAGTCCAAATAGCTGACAACACTGGTGCCAAGGTAGGTAGAATTTTCAAAGTACTTGGTAGTTCAAAGAAACGATACGCAGAACTTGGAGAACTTGTTGTACTTTCTGTACAAAAGGCAGAACCACGAAAATCTGTAAAAAAGAAAGATGTACTGCAGGCTGTTGTAGTAAGACAGAAAAAAGCTTTTCGAAGAAAAGATGGTTCTTATGTTCGGTTTGATGAAAATGCAGTAGTTATTATTGAAAAAGGAAAGAAAGATCCACTTGGAGGACGAGTATTCGGTCCGATTCCACGAGAAATTGGTGAAGCTGGTTTCACAAAGATTGCTTCTCTTGCTCCTGAAATAGTGTAAGTATATACAACAACATGAAAATCAAAAAAGGCGACAATATAATAGTGAACTCTGGAAAAGATAAAGGAAAAAAAGCCAAAGTGCTTAAGGTGTTCCCTAAACTCGATCTAGTCCTTGTTGAAGGAGTGAACGTAAAGAAGAGACATCAAAGAGGTGGTGGAAAAGCTGGAAAAAAAGGTCAAATTATTGAAAAATCACTTCCTATTCATATTTCAAATGTTTCTATTGAGACTGCGGGGAAAGTTTCAAGAGTTGGTTTTAAAGGAACAGGAAAGAAAAAGGTTCGAGTGGTTAAGAAAACAGGAAAGGAAATCTAGCCTTAGCACTTCATACTTATAATTTATAACTACTTTTATGACTATTAAAGAAAAAATAAAACTTTCATACGAAAAACTAAAACCAGAATTTGGATACAAAAACGTCATGCAATCTCCAAAGGTGGTAAAGGTGGTAATATCTTCTGGTATTGGAAAAATTCAAGATAAGAAGAAAAAGGAACTTGTGGGAGATAGACTTGCAAAAATCACTGGACAAAAACCTTCAAGTAGAAAAGCAAAGAAATCTATTGCGGGATTTAAGCTTCGAGAAGGGGATGAGGTTGGATACCAAGTGACTCTCAGAGGAAGTAGAATGTACAACTTTCTTGAGAAGCTTACTAACATTGCACTTCCTCGAACTAAAGACTTCAGAGGACTACGTGCTACTGCAATTGACGAAATGGGTAATTTCAATATCGGCATCAAAGAAAATACTATTTTCCCAGAAACAGCAGACGAAGAGATTAAGGACGTGTTTGGACTTGCGATCACTATTGTTACGACTTCAAATAATCCAAAAGAGACAAAGGCTTTTCTAGAAATTTTAGGTTTTCCATTTGAGAAGAAAGGTGCTCGGAAATAGCTCGAGGAAGTTTGATAGAGGAATAGTTAAATAGTTAGATAAAATCCCCCGCCTTTGGCGGGGGATTTTGTATGTATAAATGATAGTGGTGTTTTTTACTACTAGCTAAAAACTACTAACTACTAACTTCTGGTTAAAAACACAAAGCCGCGACTTTGTGTGAAGTGTCGCGGCTTTAAATTGCCAAAGTGTGTTTGTCTTGTCTCAGAATTTAATCTGAGGAAATCCAATTGCACTTGGGGGTGTTGCAGTGAGCGATCCTGCTCCATTTGAGAGGATGTCGTTCATGACACCAAAGAACGTTAAGAGGGTTTGTTCAAGACCTTCAAACACTTCAGGCATAAGCGTTTTTAACACGATTATACCTATTGCTAAACCAATCGCACGAAGAATTTTCATGTGTTTGGTGGTTTGAGGGTGCTTGATTATTTTGGCTCGATTGTGCCAAAACATAGGTCTTAATGGACCTACACTCCCTCTTCACTTGAAGAAAATCTTCGTTCTACAAGAGAAGAGGGAGTAATACTCGTATATTATTTATCATAATTATCCAATAGTATTGAACGATGTCAATCATAGCTAGTTTGGATAGGAAAGGGGTTCATGTAAGTGGAGTATTCGCTTGACTTTCAAGGTGCTTCTTGTTAGCATAACTTCCGCTCTTCTAGAGCATTTTTTGTTATCTTTTATACTAAAAACTTAAGGTGTAAACCAAAAGTTACAGAGATAAACAAAATATACATACAAAAAACACATGGCAAAAAAATCAGTAGTTGCAAGATCAAAAAAAACACCAAAGTTCAGTACTCGGACAGTGAGGCGATGTTTCAAGTGCGGAAGAAAACGAGGGTACATGAGAGACTTTGATATGTGCAGAATTTGCTTTAGAGAGCTTGCAAACGAAGGAAAGATTCCAGGTATAAAAAAATCATCATGGTAAACGACTTAATTTCAAATTTAATTATAAAACTAAAGAATGCTTCTTTGGCAAAGAAAGAAACTATTTCAGTTTCTTACTCAAAATACAGCGATGCTATTTTGTCTTTACTTCTGAAACATGGCTATATAAAGTCTTTTTCAAAGAAAGGAAAGAAAGTAATAAAAACTTGCGATGTTGAAATCGCTTATGAAGGAGGGGTGCCAAAAATTCAAGGCGTAGAAAGAGTTTCTAAACTTTCGAAAAGAATTTATAGAGGAGCAAAAGAACTTAAGCCAGTTCGTCAAGGTTTTGGTTTCTTAGTTGTTTCAACTTCAAAGGGTGTAATGACTGGCATTGAAGCAAAGAAAGCAAACCTTGGAGGAGAACCATTATTTAAAATCTGGTAAACATATATGTCACGACTAGGAAAAAAAGCAATACTAATACCAAGTGGCGTTGAGCTAAAGTTTCAAGCAGGTATTTTGTCTGTAAAAGGACCTAAGGGAGAAATCAAAAAAACTCTTGGAGAAAAAATTTCTATTGAAGTTAATTAAAAATAATGAAATTATTCAGGAAGCCGGCGCGCAAGGAAAATCAAAAGAAGGAGAATCTGAAGAAAAATGGATAGAGCTTCAAGCAGACTATGTAAAATATTTATATCAAGAACGCTCCAAAGGAAAACATCTAAATAATGCCG
>JANMMK010000053.1:0-6840 GCA_031373235.1 bacterium
AGAAATTTATAAAATAAAATAATAAAAAAGCCCCGGCCTTCGGCCGGGGCTTTTCCTATATTCTATTTTTTATTCTCGAGTGCACCTTTTAATGTTTCGGTGTCTATATATTCTATTTCTGTTCCAGAAGAAATACCTCTACCAAGAACACTTACTTTAATACCAAAAGACCGAAGTCTTTCTTTAAGAAAGTCTTCCGTGTTTTCTCCTTCACTAGTGGCACTTAATGCCAAAATAATTTCTGAAAGTCCTTCTTCTTTTGCTCGGATTATTTTTTTCTCAAGACTTACTAGTCTGATTTTTCTTTCTGGTTCTTTTTCGAGAATAGGCACAATTCCTCCTAGTACAAAGTAACATCCTTTATATATTCCTCCTTTTTCAATTGCTGACAAGTCACTATCTTTTGCAACTAAAAGTAGTAGACTTTTGTCTCTTTTTTCACTACTACAAATACTACAGAGACTTTTCTCGTTATATGATTTTGCAAAAAATCGTAAACACTCACTACATTGTGTTATATCCTTTTTTATATTTTTTATAAGCATGCTTAGTTCTTCAGTATATGAGGCGTCTTTACTTAAAATAAAGTAAGCAAAACGTCTTGCTTGTCTTGCACCAATACCAGGAAACTTTTCAAAAAGGTTAGTTAGTTTGTCTAAGGAATCCATGTGAAGAAGTTTTTAGTTAGTAGTTTGTAGTGTGAAGTGTAATACAAAAATGTTAGAAGCCGGAATCATCAGCGGCGAAGCTTCCTGCGTTTGATTTTTCAAGATTAAGAAATGTCGTTCGGTCTCCGTCGAAGTAAAGTTCTATAGAACCAACTGGTCCGTTTCGGTGTTTGTCCACATGTATTTGAGCAATATTTTTTCGGTCTGAGTCATCTTTGTATTTATCTTCTCGGTGAATAAACATAACCACGTCAGCATCTTGTTCGATAGAACCAGAGTCTCTAAGGTCTGAAAGTTTTGGTCGTCCTGTTCCACCTCTCTGTTCCACGGCTCGGGAGAGCTGAGAGAGGGCGAGTACTGGTACTTCGAGTTCTCTTGCAAGTTGTTTGAGTGAACGAGAAATTTCTGTGACTTGTTGTACAAGGTTGTCATTGTTTTTGGTTTGGGTTGGTTGCATGAGCTGTAGGTAGTCGATAATGATCATGCCAAGCCCTTTTTCTTTTTTGAGTCTTCTTGCTACCGCTCTCATTTTTAGAATATTGTTTGCTGGATGGTCGTCAATATAAATAGGAGCTTTAGAAAGTCTGTCGAGCGAATTTCTAATACTATTGAAGTCTTGTTCGATTGTAAGTTTTCCTGTTCTAAGTTTCCACGCATTTACCTTTGAATCTGCAGCGAGCATTCTATCAACTAGTTGTTGAGAACTCATTTCAAGCGAGAAAATACCAACAGGTATTCCGTGGTTGACCGCTGCTTGTCTTGCAATGTCGAGTGCGAGAGCTGTCTTACCCATTGAAGGTCTCGCGGCAAGGATGATGAGGTCTGATTTTTGTAGTCCTGAGAGCATGTTATCCAAGTCTTTAAATCCAGTTGGCACACCACGAAGCTCAGAAGTTGATTTATGAAGTTGGTCGATTCTTTCCCATGCTTCTGCAAGAGTGTCTTTGAGTGCAATGAATTTATGAGTACCAGAAGAATTGGTAATGTCATAGATATGCTTTTCGGCTTTATCAAGAATTTCGTAGATGTCGGTTGCTTCATCATAGCCCAGAGACTCGATTCTTTCTCCGGCACCGATTAGTCTTCGAAGCATATATTTTTGGTAGACAATATCAGCATAGTGTCTAACATTGGCTGCAGAAGGCACCATACTAACGAGCTCGGCAAGGTATGTTCTACCACCAACATTTTCTAAGATACTTTTTCCTTCAAGTTTTGCAGACAGAGAAAGCATGTCGATTGGTTCGTTCTTTCCCATGAGTTCAATCATGGTGTCATAAATTATTCTATGCTTGTCTGCGTAAAACGCATCAGGACTGACTACATCAACAATTTCATGTACTGACTCTGGTCGAAGCATAATAGATCCCAAAAGAGCCATCTCACTATCGAGATGTTGAGGGGGAATTTTTAGTGTGGACTTCACACTTTGTTTCGCTCCTTTGATTGCCATGGATACATTCTAACAGATTGCGGAGTGCATCATAGTTTACAAAGGGGGACTGTCTGTGGGCAAAATGGGGAAAACAAAAATAAGTGGGATAGTTTGATAGATGTGTAGTTTAGATGGTAAGAGAGAAAATAAAAAATCCGCGAGGTGCCAGTGGCTCCTCGCGGGGGTTTCGTTTAGGGTTTACTTTCGGAGGTGACGAGAGAGGAGAACTTTTTCTCCTGATGCGTCGAGTCCGGCGTGTGTTGGATTTGGGTCTCCAGGTTTCCACCCGACGATCGAAGTATTTGGCACAATAGCGATCTTGACGCCGGTGTTCCACGACTGCCCGATCATGATAATGGCGTATCCGCCGTTCTCGTCCTGGTAGTCCACCTGTAGGACCGGAAAGGAAGCCGAGGGATCATCTTTGAAGATGTCGATTCCTCCTGCGAATGCTTCCGCGTCTTTCAGTCCTGCTGTGTAGCCTGCTTCCGACGCAAGCGCCCAGGTTACTCCTGAGCACGATGCGGCGAAGATGGTCGCCCAGAAGACCGCTCCAAGGACGTCTTGGCCACTCAACCCAGCCGTCATAGAGATCATTCCGAACGCAATGAAGATGGTTAACGCTAGTTTTTTCGATGTTTTCATTTGTAGTATATAAAAACCCTAATTGTAAAAGAGCAGTGTTCCCCAATGGGACACTGAAGAAACTCAGGTACCATTAAGGAGATACTATTATATCACATATAAACACACTATGTCAATATATCTAAATACAGCTTACTTTTGTACTATTATTTTCTAAATCTACAAACTACCAACTACAAACTAACAATTTTATACTTCTTCACATGAATCCCGTTAGAAATTTTAGTAGTTTTTAGGATATCATTATGTACATACCATTTATTAAATTAACTATTAGTGTTCGGTTTTTAACCGCAACATATTTCTAACGGGATGAAATGCATTATTTTAGCAGCAGGTAAGGGTACCCGAATGGGTGACTTAAGTATTGAAACACCAAAGCCGATGCTTAAGGTGCTTGGTAATACTCTGCTCGAACATAAGCTCGATATGCTTCCAGAAACTATTTCTGAAGTAGTCATTGTTGTTGGATATCTTAAAAACAAAATTACTGAGGTGCTTGGAGGTGAGTACAAAGGAAAGAAAATTACTTATGTTGAACAAAAGGAGCTTAAAGGTACAGCAGATTCTTTATGGCAGTGTAGAGATGTATTAGAGAGCGAAGAAAAGTTTTTGGTATTGATGGGGGATGACATTTATTGCAAAGAAGATATGGAGGAGGCACTTAATTTTTCTTGGGCAATTCTTATACGAGAAACTGATTCGCTCAAATCAAAGGCAAAAGTTATTTTTGATAACGAAGGACACATTAAAGATATTATTGAAAAATATCCAGAAGACGAGAAAGGTTTTGTCTGCGCTGGTCTTTATGTGCTGACTCCAGAAATTTTTAATTATGAGATGGTAGGGATTGCAGGAGGGGAATTCGGACTTCCACAAACAATTCTTTCAGCAAAAAATGATATTAATATTAAAGCAGTGCAATCCAGGTTTTGGCTTCAGATTACAGCACCTGAGGATTTAATCATGGCGGAGACTTTTTTGAAGATTGGTTGACTTCGATTGTTTGTTTAAATTGTTCCGACTTTATCATTCTGGTATTCTCAAGAATACCAGAATGATAAAAAGGTACTTTTAAAAGAGGAAGTTTTAATTTTTTATAAAAATAGAGTTTCCGTCTTTATCATCAACAACGTCAAATCCTAAAGATTTTATTTGTTCTCTTAGTTTGTCGGCGAGAGTGTAATTTTTTTCTTGTTTTGCTTTTTTTCTTTGTTTAGCAAGTTCTTCGACTTCAGGAGGTGTCACTACTGTTTTTATTTCGTAGCTATCCATTTCAATACCGAGAACTTTATCAAAGTCAGTTAAAGTTATTTTTTTGTCTTGAGGTGACACGTCGGGGTCTTTTATAAGTTCCCACACAAGAGCAATGGCTTTTGCTGTATCAAGATCGTCGTTAATAGCTTCTGTAAATTTTAATTTATATTCTTCATTTATTTTTCCATCCACTGAGTACGTTGTGAAGTGTGTCCTTAACTTATTTAATGCAGTCTCAGCGCCTTTGATTGCTTCTTCCGAGAAGTCCATGCGAGTAGAATATCGAGAAGTTAAAAGCCAGTAACGGTAGGCGAGGGGAGAAATCCCTTGTTCAATAAGAGAGTTTAGGGTAATAAAATTTCCTTCACTTTTTGCCATTTTGCCATCCTTGACGGTGATATGGTTGTTGTGCATGAAGTAGTTGGCCAAGATTTTTCCTGTTGATGCCTCACACTGTGCTATTTCATTATTGTGATGTGGCACTGCATTATCAATGCCTCCTGTGTGGATATCAAATTGTTCTCCAAGATACTTCATGCTCATGGCAGAACATTCTATGTGCCAGCCTGGGAAGCCAAGGCCAAGAGAAGAAGGAAAGCCGACGCCAGAGGTGTCGGCGAATTTCCAAAGTGCGAAGTCTCGAGGATTTTTCTTTTCAGTGTTAACTCCAATTCTTGAATGGTCTTCCGAACTACTTCCACCAAGTCTTCCGTATGTTGGAAGTTTTTCTGTATCAAAATAAATACCGTCACTCGTTTTGTATGCAAAACCTTTTTTAAGTAAGTCTTCGATGAGGGCTACTTGTTCAGGTATATAGTCGCTTGCGAAAGTAAACTTTTCGGGCGGAAGAATGTTCATTCGAGAGAAGTCCTCTTTGAACTTTTCAAAATAAAAATCAGCCACTTCGCGAAGTCCCTGTATTGTCATCGGTTTTCCTTCTCGCTTGAGTGCTTTAAGCATTTTGTCTTCGCCGTCGTCACTGTCGTTGGTCAAATGTCCGATGTCGGTGACGTTCATGATGTGTTTTACTTGGTATCCGTTGTATTTAAGTACTCTCTTCAGGGTATCAGCAAAAATATATGCACGGAGATTTCCGATGTGTAAGTAGTTGTAGACTGTTGGCCCGCAAGAGTAGAGTCCAATTTCTTCTTGGTCAATAGGCTTAAAAAGCTCTTTTTGTTTGGTCAGTGAATTAAAAAGGTATATATCGTTCATATTTCTTATGTAATCAGTATAACAAAATTGCTCTTTCTTGGCACTTTTGAGATAATGAACATCATGAATAAAAATATACAATATATTATGAAAAAACTAGCCACCATCGGTCTCCCGGCATTTTTGATAGCTCTGGCATTTTTTGCTGGATTTTATGTAAACGCAAAACAAGGACAAAATGAGTATTCTATTTCTGCGCAAGGCGGAGTTACTCTTGTTGCCAACAAAGACAAAGATAAACCAAAAGATGTTGATTTTGCAGAATTTTGGAAAGTATGGAATATCGTACAAAAAAATTATGTTGATGTAAAAGACCAAGGAAAAACAGATCAAGACAAAGTCTATGGAGCAATTAAAGGAATGGTTGATTCTCTCGAGGATCCATATACTGAGTTTTTTACTCCAAAGGAAAGTAAGGTCTTTGATCAAGCTCTTTCAGGGAGTCTTGAGGGGGTTGGTATGAGTGTTGAAATGAAAGAGGGTGTTCTAGTGGTCCGTGCACCCCTTAAAGGTTCTCCGGCAGAGCGAGCGGGGGTAATGCCTGGAGATAAAATTTTAAAAATAGGGGAGAAAGATACTAACGGCCTTAGTATTGATGAAGCCGTTGCTCTTATACGAGGAAAGAAAGGAACTATTGTAACTATCGCCTTCGGACGAGCAGGAAAAACAAATCCTATAGTACTTGATATTAAAAGAGAACTTATTACTCTTCCAATTGTAGAGACAAAGAAAATGGAAGACGAGCAAGTGTTCGTCATCACTTTAAATGAATTTACCGCTAACTCTGCGATGTTATTTAAAAATGCACTTAAACAATTCGTTGATTCTAAGTACGACAAACTTGTTCTTGATCTTCGGAATAATGGAGGAGGATACCTACAGGCTGCGGTTGATATTGCAAGTTGGTTTGTTGGTCAAGGGAAAGTGATTGTTGTGGAGGATTTTGCTGATATTGCGACTAAAGATATCGAATTTCGAAGTAAAGGATACAAGATTTTCAACGATCAACTTAAAATGGTTGTTTTGGTAAATGGAGGAACAGCCTCTGCTTCTGAAATTCTTTCTGCGTCTTTACGTGATAACGGTGTTGCAAAACTTGTTGGAACAAAGACTTTTGGAAAAGGAGTTGTGCAAGAGGTTTTCCCACTTTCGGGTGGGGCGTCAGTGAAGGTTACTATTGCTAAGTGGCTTACTGCCAAGGGCTTAAATCTCTCTAAAGAAGGACTTATACCAGATGTTGAGGTTATTGTCTCTGAGGAGGACCTAAAAGCGTGGAGAGACCCTCAAATGAAGAAGGCGCTCGAGATACTAAAAGATTTTAGAAGATAGAGTAAGCGTGGACAAAAGCCTTATTTCATATATACTATTGTCCTGTTACCAAAGTAAATAAAGAACGTATGAAAGTAATACTATTAAAGGATATTTCAAAGGTTGGAAAAAAGTTTGATATCAAAGACGTCGCTGACGGCTTTGCGCTTAATTCTCTTATTCCAAAAGGATTTGCAAAAGTTGCAACTCCTGCTTCTTTAAAAGAAGTCGAGTCTCTCAAAGCAATCTTTGAAGGTGAAAAGAAGGTTCATGAAGATCTTCTGTCAAAAAATCTCCACGAGATTGAAGGGA
>JANMMK010000077.1:0-43224 GCA_031373235.1 bacterium
AAATATTATTTAATTAATTATCTTTTTTCTGAAATATCATTTCTAAGTTTTTCAATAACTCCCGCAGCAGCAGTTTGTCCTCCAAGCCCAAACGCAAGTCCCACTGCAATAGAGAGTGCTACTACCACTCCCGTAAAGAGAGTTTGAATAATATCTCCGGCGATACCAAGCTGTGCAAGAGATGCGAGTATTCCAACAATAGATACTACCCACTTCACAACACTACCAATAAAGTTAGCATGTTTAAGTTCTGCTGCTTTTGCAGAAGAAGATACCACTCGCCCAACCGCGTCCGCAATAACAATAGCGATGAGTAAAATAAGTGCCGCTGCAATGACTCTTGGTAAGTACACCACCACAACTCCTTTTAGAAATGAGTTAACTTCAGTTAAGTGAAGTACGTCAAATGATGCAATAAGGAAAACAACAATGACAAACCATTTCACCAGTCCTGCAATAAATTTTCCTGAATCAAGTACAAGTCCTGCCTTGGCAAGAGTTTCGTCAATACCAGTTTTCTTTAGTAGTCCATCTACTTTTGCTGCCTTAAAAAGACTTACCACCGCCCTGGCGATAAGAGACGCGCACACCAAACCAACCACAAAAATAACTATTGCAATAATGAGATTTGGAATAAATCCGATAATTCCATCCCAAAGATTTGAAAATGAACTTACGATAACATTTCCTGATTCTTGTAACATAAAAAAATTATTAAATACTAGTAAATAACCCGACTTTCTAATTATACCATTTTCTCTTAGCCCACAAGACCAGTCTTGTTGAATACTATCCTATGGGGATATTCTAGAATATCCCGAATAAGTTTATCTCCTACACCGATCCGATAAGCAAAATCTTCAGTATCCAAAAGCACATATCTTAATTCTTTCCCGAACTCACTTTCAATACGAGCAAGTGATTTTGTAAATTCTGGTTTTTTTACCCTGTCACCAACAACCATAATATCAGTTCGACTTTCTAGCTCATTTATAAAGACTCCTGAAACCACAATAAGTTTCACTCGAAGCGCTTTTACAAACCGTTCTGTTATTTCTTCATCAGACAAAGGTGACATACTCATAAAAAAATCCTTAAGCGCCGTAAGGTGCACAAACTCCGCCCGAAGTCCAAACCCTTTTACTTTTCGTCCCTGCTCATTTTTTACTTCTCGAGATTTTATCAATTTCATTTTTTCCAAATTTTGTATTTCCCTTTTTACTTCTTTTAAAGAAGCTTTTAGTTTTTTTTCAAGAAGTGAAGTGTGAAAAACTTCATCTGGATTAAAGATAAACACCTTCATCAACTTTACTTTTATTTCACTGCCGAATAATCTTTTTAGTAATTCCATAACAATAACAATTTACGCTTTTATCTTTCTAATATACACCACAATAAGAAAAGCTATAAATAAGACCAGTAAGACCAGTACTCCATTAAAAATAATTGGGTACTGTTCGGTAAACGAAATCTTTTTTTCTATTTTCTTAAACTGCTCATTTTTTACCGGAGAAAGCAATGTTGCCTCCGGAGCAGTAATTGTAAGGTTTTGCTTTAAGCTCGACAAATCATAAACAGGATACGCACTCTCTCCTCTTGCATATAAAGTGTACTGACCTAAACCATATTCAGCACGTAAAAGTAATGGAACTTTTAGTGTCGAAACTTGGACAAGCGGACCATACTCGAGCGGCACATCGTTATTATCAACAATAGTAAACTCTATTTTCTTTGCCTGCACACTTCGATTAAATACAAACTCTTTTTTTATTTTAGAAAAATTGTCTTTTGAAAAAGCATACACATATGCACCACTGAAAGACTCTTTGGTACCATCTACCTTTTCTACCTCCGCAACCACGCGTCGATTAAAGATACTATTCTTAATGTCGAAAGAAACTCGTTCGACCGTTTGAGGTAATTCTCCAAAGTCCAAGAGGAGTTTAGATAAGCCCTTTTCCTTATCAGCTGAAACAGAAACCTTGTAGGTCAAAGTTTCATATTCTTTAGGAACACCCAAGGTTTTGTTTGATGTCAACACTTGTTCTATTTTTGTTAGCTGACCTTCAAAAGGCACAACCTCTATCTTTAAGTAACGCGCAATTCTACTCGGAATAGTAATTGCTGTTTCAGATGATTCAACTCCAATCGTCTTATCAAAAAAGTTGTAGATATAGTTAGTATCATCAAGTAACCCCCATCTATCACTCTGCTCTCCTACCAAAACATCACTACCGTACACATACACTCTTGCCTTAAAGTTTTTTGCGCCAACCCTAAGATCAAAGATGTTATTTTTTGTCAGTCCTTCACCCGTATCAACGACAGCAATACTTTTTCCATCTCTCAGTGAACTTTCTAAAATTTTGACATTGTCTCCAAAAACAGAAACCTCTTCTTGCTCCAACTGTACATACGGAACCTCGACTCCTTTAGGATCAATAATTCTTACATTCGGACGAGCAGGATCAGAAACCAAAGACAACACTTCCCCACCAACGTAGAGTGTTGCTGTCTTCTCAGAAGAAAGTTCATCGATACGAAGTGGCACCTTATACTCCCAACTTGAAACATCAAAGACAGCGGCCAACAAACAAACTGGAAAAAGAACGAGTCCGGCTAGAGTTAGTTTTTTCATATACATTTATTTCGTGAACACATCATTAATTCTATCTTTATACTTCGCGTACAGGAATGATCCCGCAAGTGCCAACACACCAAATACAATAGAAGAAATAATTCGATACAACTGTCCAAGACTCCAAATATCCACAAACACTTTGAGTGCAGTGATGATGAACAAGACCAAGCCCGCAACCCGTGCAACTTTTTTTCTCAAGGCGAAACCAAGGATGGTTAAGAGTGTTGCATACAGAGTCCAGAATACAGATATCGCAGTATTTTTTGCCTGTGAATTCTGTCGTGAGAAAGAATAATCTCTATCACAAGGCACTCCCACTTCCTGACCATACAAAGCAATACATTGCTCATAAGAAGCTTGAGCTTCCTTGTTTGCCAACTCCATCTTATGTCCGAAATAAAGACCAATCTCTCTTGTCCCAGCAAACAACACTAAAACTTGTGCACCAAGTACAAAAGCAAATATAAGCCCCGGAACAAAAGTAAGACTTCGGTCTTCATTTTTTACTTTTGAAAGTATAAACGCCATCACCAGAGCGATAATTGTTGCTATGCCAAGGATAACAAAACTCTGATTAAAGATAATAGAAAAATCTGTCTCTCGATACGCATAACTATCTATATCTTCAAATAAAAATCTAAGTAGTCCAATGACATACACTACAAGTCCATAAACATATAATCTTTTCCCTTTGACCGAGTAAGCAATAAAATACATGAGAAGGGCCTGTATCATCCATGCCAGAGAAATCCATACACCTTTAAAATGAAGTGGCACAGCAACAGTAAGGCACACGACTGAAATAGCAGGAATAACAAGATTTAAGTATTTATCTTCCCTATTTGAGATGTATACAATATATCCAATAATAAAATACACCACCGCCAACAGCACCATGAGATATCCGGTAAAATCTGGAATTACTTTTTCAAGCAGTGCAAGTAATCCAAATCCCAAGAAACCAGCATTACACATAACAAGAAAACCATCTGCTCCTGTAGACTTTTCTTTTCGTACGACGTGATGAAGTACTGTCGTAACCATAAATACCAACCAAAACAAAATAAGAAAGAATAGAGAAATTCCTCTAAAATTTTCTATCAAATAATAACTAGACCATCCATGGAAAGTTAGCACTGTTCCAAAAAATGCTACATACACAAGTGGCAACCATCGATAAAAATATGCGACTGTAAGCACTCCGATATCGAGGATAAGTAAATAACTCCACAAAGATACTGGGTCCTTCAAACTAAACGAAATAAGAAAAGGTGTAAGGAACCCTCCAATAACCCCGAGCCGTACAACAGTCTGTGTTTTTTCTATGACGCTGATTACTATAGAAAGTGCAGTCACCACAATCATCAGTGCATATGCCACCGGAGCACCAAATAGTCCGTAAAAAATATGCGCCGCGTATATAGTAAGATAAAAAACTCCAATACCAAGTCCTATAAGCAAGTCAGAATATCCTGCATATTTTTTTCGAAGCAATTGTCCAAGAGAGACGGCAACAATTCCTGAAATAAATCCTAAAATAATTCTTCCTGTCACTCCGATAATACCGTTATCAAATGCATACTTTAAGAAAAACGAAATTCCTGCGAGTACGAAAATCACTCCGATTTTACCAAGCCACTTTCCACTCTGATCTTCAGTGTGTAGAGGAGTAGTATTGTTTGAAGGCATCGCTGACCAAGTTGGCATCGCAAGAGGACTTGGTATTTGTCCTGGTACGAGAGGAGGAAGCACAGAGTCACTTTGTTCCACTTTTTGGAATACAGTTTGACCAACTCCTCTTTGTTCCAATTTAGAAATTCTAGAAGAAAGAAGTGCGTACCCTACTATACCCGCAACAATCGTAATAAAAAGAATCATGTGTGTGTTGTTATAATAATAGATTTATTATAGCAAAATTTTATACAAAAAAATCAGCCGACTCCTCCTTTCGAAAGAGCCGGCTGGTTGATTCTCAATACCTTTCGCTCAGAGGACTATCCCCGGAAACCATTCTCCGAGACCCACACACTGAACTCCACATCTTCTTGCCCGTCGTCAGGGACGATGCTCAAGATTAGCGAGTCCTGTCCTACCGGCAGGTCAAGTTCAATACGGTGTCCATTCCACTGATTCGGCGTCGAGTGGATTGGTGGAACGACATCTGGCATTTCGCCAGATGTAGTCGGACTCTGAACATGAAGAGTTCCTTTGATTCCCGAGACTTCAAAAACCAAACGATGCCGTTTGAGGGTTGTCGTCATGAAGGTCTGTACCCTCGTTGTCTTTCCGCCGATGGTGGTCTGCCCGTTTAGGCGTTGCTTTTCGAAGTAGAAAAAACTGTTCCCTGTGAAAGGAAGGTCGACCACTCCGCCCGCGTATCTGATATTGACCACTGACCCCGGGTCATTCGTGCTTTGGTCTTCGCCAAACGGGTCGATTGTCCCCCGCTGGTAGACAACCTTGCTGAAGCGGTTTCGAACTTCGTAGCTCGGAGTTGTCAGCAGGTTGACCCCGACGACGAATCCTCCAAGTCCGAAGTTGTAGTATCCTTGCATCCAACCGTCGGTTATTATCTCGACATCGCCAGCAGAAACTCCCGCCGGCAACTTGAAAGGTACGAGCACGTCCATATTCGCAGGCAACATTGTCACTTCGACAGAGTCGCCGTCGCGAATACCTGTTTGTGAATATGCATCACCCCAAGAGACGTAACTCCCTCCTTGCATTCCACTTAAGGATATCTGGAAGTAATCCGCTCCCCCCGCAGGAATCGGAAGCGCGCCAAGTGGCTCTTCTCCTTCGCTGAGGATTGGCAGATTGTTGATCCAGAGAGATGCGATGCGTCCGTCGAGGAGCATCTTCCCCTCGAGAGAGTCGTATCGGTAGTCACCGTCAGGTTTCTGACCGAACTGCATGTAAGCCCTGAAGCTGTAGGAATCCGCAGGCCGAAGTGCCAGTGCTCGCGCAACAAGGCGCGAGTCAACCGACTGTTCGTCACCAGGCGTCACGATGACGCCGGCGAATGATTGTTGGAGCAAGGTCAAAAGGCCGAGCAGTAAGAGTGCGATGTTTTTTTTCATTTTCTAATTTAGGTTGTTGGTGTGTTGTTTACTTGGCCGAGACTTTCGCCCAGCCGGTGTAGCCTAATTCCCGCAAGCGCATTTGCGCCGGCGAGAGGTTTTCAGTCTGTGTTGTGTTTGTGTTGTTGTTTGTTGACTGGACCAGAGTGACCGGACCAGTTTTTTTGGTTTCGTCGGTAGGCGTCATGATGATGCCGATCGACACGAGTATTGCCGTGATGGCAAGAGTTGCGATGTATTTCATTTGTTTTTTTTGCGTGTACAAACACTCTTCTCCACACCAATTCCTAGAAAGGTACTGAGTTGTAAAAGAGCATTAAAAAAAGGGTCTTTCGACCCTATTTCGTACTTTTGTATAATAACACACTTTCGTTATAAAATCAAGCAATGTAAAAGTTATCCCGCGAAAACCCCTTGACTACTCAGCATTATCTACCCTATGGTATTCATGCCCGTCAGTAGCTAAATAATATACAATTTTATACTTTCTACACATATCTAAAAATGTCTTTTCGATAAGTCTTACTTGTTCACTATAGAAAACATTCTGATTAGATTGATTTAACCGCATAACCTCCTCCTTATATCTTTCATCGTACTCTTCTATTTCTTTTAATGCTTGGTCACTTTTCATTTCAGGGGTTTCTAATGACCTCATCAAAAGATATTTTTTAGTTTTCGTAAACACAAAACCAGCCTCATGAGAGAATTTACCTTCATTAATAAGTGGCATAAAATCAGTTGGTGAAGGAGGCGTGTCAATAATACCGTGAGTATGCATAAGCAACGCAAGTCTTTCTGATAAGGTATATCTAATATCACCTCCAGTTCTCCTAAAAATAGGTTCGGGTTTAACACGTTTTGTATCACCGATACCAATACGAGAACTAATCACGAGTCTCCCTTTAATATCAATCTTACCGTCAACAACCCTTTCTTCTCCGGATCAGCAAAAGTTTCAGCGATCAACTTATCTGAAGTCTCAGCAATAACACCATCTATTCTAATGACATCAGGAAACTGTTCAAACGGGCGCGAATGTTTGTCACTGGCACACTCTACTTCCTCAATAAAACGAGCTCCACTCCAAAATGTTTTTGGATTTTCTAAATGCACAATATCTTCAGGTCTTTCCATATTCATATATTTAAAATAATTTTGTACCGTTTGGTACCTTATGAGTTGTAGTCGCAAGAACCACATTCCCCGCTTCGTCAGCAAACCCAGTAGTAAGTACCTCAGAAATAAACGGCCCGACTTGTTTTGGTGGAAAGTTAAGTACACAAATGACCTGCATTCCTTTTAATTGCTCCTTCGTATAAAGAGCAACAATCTGAGCACTTGATTGTTTAATTCCTAAAACACCAAAATCTACTTTTAATTTAAAAGCTGGTTTCCTCGCTTCTGGAAAATCAAGCACTTCAATGATAGTGCCCGCCCGAAGCTCAACTTTTTCAAACTCATTCCAAGATATATTTTCCATGCCTACATAATAGCAAAAATAAAAAATCCCTGCGATATGCGGGGATTTTTTGAAAACTAAGTAAGAGATTACTTAATTATCATCTTGTTACTTATTTAAGAGTAACTTTTGCTCCTTGAGCTTCAAGATCAGCTTTAAGTTTGTCTGCTTCTTCTTTCTTCATACCTTCCTTAAGCATTTTTGGAGCAGCATCAACGATAGCTTTAGCTTCAGCGAGTCCAAGTGCAAGAACTTCTTTTACTATTTTGATGATAGCAATCTTGTTTGGTCCAACATCTGTAAGCTCAACATTAAACATTGACTTCTCTTCTGCTGCAGGTCCAGCTGCAGGTCCAGCGACAGCAACCGCAGCTGCTGATACACCGAACTTCTTTTCGAAGAACTTCACGAGTTCGTTAAGTTCTAATACTGACATCTTTTCGATTTTTTCAACGATATCTTTGAATTTTGCAGGAGTTTCAATAACTTCTGCTGTGTTTGTTGTTTCTTCTGACATAGGTTTATTTTTAGAGTTAATAATTAAGCACTTTTCTTTTCTCCGATGGCATTAAGTGCGACAACCATACCTTGAATTGGAGAGTTGATAACATTGACGAACATACCAAGTAAAGTTTCTCTTGAAGGAATAGACGCGATCACAGTCATTGCAACCTTGTCTTTGTACTCCCCTTCGAACACTCCTCCGATCAAAGAAATCTTCTTATCGAATTTCTTTTCGAATTCTGCAATACTTTGTGCGGGAGCAATTTGGTCTTTTCCCCATGCAATCGCAAGTTCACCTGGAAGCTCTGGAAGAGTTCCTGTGTATCCTCTTGATGCAAGAGCTCTCTTCAAGAGAGTCTTCTTTGCTACCATGAAAGAAACTTGTTTGTCTCGAAGTCCTTTTCGAAGTGCTGTAGTTTCAAGAGCAGAAAGCCCGTGAAAGTTTGCAAAAACAACAGTTTCTGCAGCACTGAGTTGTCCATCGATAACTCCAAGAATTTCTTCTTTTTTGTGTTTTGATATAGGCATTGTGTGTTTTGTAAGTTTAGGTTTTGATCCCTAAAAAGTAAAATCGACCTTTAATTAATAAAAGGCCGTTTCAATAGAAACTAAAAACAGTATGCTGTTTTTTGCCTCGAGAGGATGCTTTTTACGGCTTTTGAGACTTTCGTCTCCCCTTGTCTTTGGCCTTTACATATACTAGATTACTGATTTTTTGAGAGATGTCAATCAGGAAATTAAATCCAAGAATTACCCATTATGTTAAATTTATCTAGGTTAAAAAATAAAATTACCAAAGAAACATAAAATATTAATAGTGAAAAAATATGTCCTGATATTTTGCTTTTAAGACAAAGATACAGAAATAAATTAATAAGTAGAGGAAATACTAAGACTGGAATAAGAAGATTATCTAAAAAACTAATTTGAAAAAACCAAGACAGAAAAGCGACTAAAAAATTTAAAAGTATGAGAAAAAATAAAATCATCTTAATATTAATTTATTATCGTTATTAATTACAAAATATTTATTAATCTTTCCGGTCAAAACCTCTCGCTTCACTCGCTTTCCATTACTTGTATATAGTATAACTGTTTGATTCTTTTTTACAGAGTAAGAAATACTAATAGAGTCAGTCCCGTACTTAAAAGACTTACTATGACTCGTATCATCTCCTGTCTTCTTATCCACCCCGACATTTAATACTTCTCTACCGTAGTTTTTAAGTAAAGGAACTCCATTAATAGCAATAATGTCAATACTTCTCTTGTTTAGGACAGGAGGATAAAATCGTATCTCGATACTACTCTGCTTTCCAAACACATCAGTAAACTGATACAGAGTTGTTTGATACTTAACTTTAGTACCGTAGATTTTTGTACTGGTAGAAACTGTTGTCGAAGAGACATCTACGGGAAAAACTTTAATAACTCTTCCCTCGAAATCAGCATCGAAACCAAACATCGGAGCATTAAGATCTATACCGATAATTTCTTGTTTTACTTTCTCAATATTACCGACCTTATCAACTGACCTGTAATAAAATACATGAGTACCGTCTGTTTCTATCACTACTTCGTTCGTATATTTTTGCCAACTAGTTCCGTCAAAAGAATATTCGCTTTGAAGTAACCCGCTTTCTCCATCAACTGAGTTAAGCGTAACTGAAACAGGACCAACATAGGCTCCAAAAAGACTTTTATCACCAACAAGAGAAATAGTTGTTGTCGGGGTATGTTGATCTAAAAGCATTGCCTGATCGAGTGATGCGACTGGAGTCAACTCTACTGTGGTTGTAGCACCAACTGTATCTACTATAGTCAAAACAGATTCTCCTTCTAGATCTAACTCTGCTTTGGTATCGTCTCCATGGACTGGGAGATTATAGAAATAATCTGTTTTTGTTGTCTCGCCATTTTCAACATCACTCACTCTTACGTTAAACGTTCCCTCGTCTGTGCCAACCATCTTGACCTCATATTCTCCGTCGTCTGGTATAAAGACAAATTTATTATCTTCGACCGTCTCGTACGCAATTCCAGGAATGTCATTTTGTATATCACCTTTCTTATCAGGACCACTATGTCTTCCTTCTCTATCGTAGATATGTATATCAACGGGACTATGGACACTCACTACTTTACCCTTTGGAATACCGCAAACTGCTGTTGAAGTAGAGACTCCACCTAAAATTCCAATTTCGCTATTAGTCAAAATATTTCCAACAAGTTCCTTCACTCCATTTCTACTTGGCATCGTGGCATGTTCTGCCTCTTTAATGTAATACACTGCTCCTGCAGAAATTGCTTCCGCACTCATTAGAGGGACAGTGCCATCACCATCTATAAAAGCAAGGTCGTATTCATACTCTCCATTTTCTTTTTTGTTTCTAATCGAGATATTGCCGAGTGTTGGTGTGCCACAACCGACGATATTCACTACTTCATCTACATAGTTTTTAGGATCAAGTGTATCAAGGGTATCATGTAACTTCTCTGCACTTTCAAGAAGTCCACTATTTCTTCCGGTGTTCTGGAGTAAGTTTTTTGTTCCAGCATAATTTAGTTCACCGGTAACTTGATTATTATCGATATCAAGCACATCTCGAATTACATGTTTATAATCTGTGTACCTATCGTCATAATAATTTTTACTTGGTATCAAAGCGTAGATTGAAGGAAAATTTTGCGAAATTTCTTTTATTTTTTTTGGAGAAACGACATCTTTACCTAAAAGATCAGACCCAATATTATCTCCAAAAATAAGAGTTTTAGGGGCAAAAGGTGAACCCAAATGAGGAGTAGCGATATCAATAAATTTTCTTATATTGTTGTTTTCTTCTCCAAAGTGGTTTAGGTATGACTTCACTAGTAATCCTCCCATACTATGAGCAACAATATCTACTTTTTCTGAACCAGTTTTTACTCTTACTTCATTTATATACTCAGCAAGTGTCTTGGTAGTACTTGAAACTCCTTTCCACGCCAAATTATCAACATCTTGTCTCCAATCATATCCAAAGAAAAAGAGACTATCTTTTTCTTTAAAACCATTTAGACCAAGAGACTCTTCCAAGTCGGCAAAATAGTTGGCAAACAAAGTCTTCTTTAAAACACCTTTGGTAAATAAATTTTTTAGATCTAGTAAAACATCTAACTGCCCGTCATCTTTGTTCAGTAAAAGGTTGCCTGCACTCGGCCACACCTCCGTACCCTTCTTATCATTTTTATTCAAATAACTCCCCATAATTCCAGGAATAATAATTACCGGAACTTTTTCAGAAGAATTCTCTGGTGAAAGTAACCACGGTTTAAAGTTTTTTGTTCCAAACACAGAATCTCCCAGACTAACCGTGTTACCAATATGAAAAGGTCCGCTCGCACTTCCCCACCAGTTATTCTTTATATCCACCTTTCTAATGCCGTTCGTAGCAGAATCATAAACTCTCACACCATCACCGTTTCCACTTACGGAAGAACGACTCACAACCAAACTTCCTGTGCTACTCAGATAAAAATATGTATCAATGCCCCTATTATTATTTTCTATCTTTGAGTTGGTCACTGTAAGATTGGCGTTGTAATTTTGAACTCCCGTATCTGACATATTTTTTATATTCGTCTTATCAACAGAGGCAACAGAAGTTAATCCAGTAGATGCATAGGCTTCAAGTGCAGAATCAGTACCTCCAGAAAAATTTGCTCGTTTCATGTATAAAGTAGAGTCAAATACACCAACACCTTTCGTAAACAAAAACTTAAAATTAACATTAAACAAATGAAGTAAAGATTTATCAAACAGGGCAATCCCAAAACTACCCGAACCACCACCCGAAGTTTCAATACTTCCGTCTAAAAAAGATGCGCTCGAAGCATCATAAAGTGCAAGAGCATCACTTTCACCTTCAAAAATATAATTTGAAATATCTACTCTACTGCTGTAAAACAGACGAAAACCTTTTTCTGCTTCCCTACTATCAAAATTCTCAACATCAACTTCTGAATCAAACAAACTTACATTACGAACACCCTTCGCACGAATATTTTTAAGAGTACTCTCATTTGATTCAAAGAAGTTAATCCACCACTTTTGATTTAGCGGATCACTCATATCCATATACACAGGGTCATCAACACTACCCTCAACTTTCAAATCACCAAAAATGTTCAAAGAAGAACCCGATGTGAAATATATCCTTGTACCCGTGTCGATACTTAAAGCCTTTCCTAACACAACATCGATAGATCCATCAACTATGTAGGGACCTTGCTCTTTAGTCCATGTAGTATTCTCAGTAATCGGTGAAGTAACATTCGTATCCGCTTTTATACCTACAGGTAAAAGAACTAAAAGTACAAAGGTAAAGAAATTAATTAAAGTTTTGTTTTTCATACTTACTCTCCGAATAACATTGATTTGATTTTTCTAAATATCTTACCTGGATACGCAAGCATCGAATCCTCTTTTTTCTCTGCAACATATGTATCAATCAAAATCTGATTAGGAGCGTTCGAAGCTGTTGTGGTTGATTTCTTTTCCTCATCTTTTATACTCAGAGTTACGGGTGGTAAAATTTCTTTTTGAACAACATACTCCTGCCTCCTTCGTAGACCTTCTTCCAAAACAGCAAGCTCCTTAGTAAGCGAAGCAAGTTCTTCAGTCATTGGAGAGAATTTTGAAATCACTATCTTGTTTGGATATAGCAATTTAACTTCTTCGTCCTCAAAAGATTTATTAAACGCAAAAGGCACTTTAAGAGTTGTACCCTTGTCTACTATGGTATCTTGAGGAAAAGTAAAAGAAATTTTTCCATAAAAAACCATCCACCCGTCCAGATTAACTTCTGCCGAAGTATTGTTCTTAATAGTTACAAAACCACCTTTTCCAAAAGAAACATCCTCAACAGAGACTCTTGGCTCGAAAACTTTTACCTTTGTTTTTGAAACCGCACTAGACTCCCCCATTTCGACAGTTAAAAGCACATTGTATTCTCCAGGAAAAAGATAAGTATGAGTAACATCTTTTCCTTTTTTAGAAGACCCATCGCCAAAAGACCAAAAATACTTTGCACCAATTCCTTTTGGTGCTTCTGCAATTTTTGCATTAAATGTAATTGGACTATTTACAGAAACCACCCTTTTTCTGCCCGCATCTACCTTAAAATCAAAGTCATCTTTTATATCACTAAGTGGTGCACTTGAAGAATGCGAAGACTCGTCAGAAAAACTACTTCCCACCCCAGACTCACTAGTTTGGGTTCCCGTAGTCTGCCCTCCCTCTTCGTCTTTTTTGTCTTCTTCCAAAACACCGCCTCCTCCACCACTTCCAACACTAACCTTTTGACTAGCGCCAAATGTTTTACCGGTGTCCCTACCTTTTATTAGTACCGAAATTGTATACACCCCTTCAGTGGTGTCACGATAGTAAAAAGTTTTCGATGCCGTATTTTTAGACATATAAGTAGTGACAGGTTTTCCAGTACTTCCTAAAAATTCGCCCGTAGCAGAAGTTGAGGAAAAGGTCACATCATTGGTCTCATCTATCTTTTCTGAAGCACCACTGTCATTTTGAGTTTGGATAGTGAGCGCTTCAGATAAAACCCCTACACCCACAGTCTGCCCTGAGGTTGTAAACACAAGAGTTTTTATTTTAGAACTATCTGCAATAGCATTGTTTCCTAGCAAAACAAAAGTTACTAAAAAACACGAAAACCATCTCAAAACATTTTTATAGCTCATGTTACAAAAAAAACACACGAATTAGTTCGTGTGTTTGGCTTTTTTATATTCTAAATTTGTAAATATAGATGAAAATAGTCCTCTACGCAGACTATTGTTTTCCAAACCTTTTTGTCTCCTCTTTTTCTCCATACACCAATATTATAAACTTCCTCTTTTTTTTAATATAGATGTGGATAACTCATTTAGGCTAGGTTTAGCCTAGCCTAAAATTTCACCAGAAAAGTTTATCCACTCTTTTATCATTAAGTTAAACTCGGCTGAATTTTTAAAATATTCTGGAAAGTCTTCCTTACTCAAGATTAATTTCTCCACTCTCTCTTTCTCTTGGTAATCAAAAAAACTCGAAAAAGTATACCCCTCAAGAAACTTCTTCGCCTTATCCTTATCCTCAATTTTTTTCTGCTTCCAACCTTTATCAATAATTCCAATCGGATTAAGGTGAATATAGGTATATAGATACTTTAAGTACATATCCGTATCGACATGCTCAGCTTTAAATGTACCCTCGAACAAAGCGCCGGTTCTTTGATTTTTTTTATTAAAAAAACCAGTATAACCTGTTTGTAGTTTCTGCATAAACACTGAGATGCCTCCTGGGGTAATTTCTTTTACGAGTAAATGAAAGTGATTTGGCATAAGGCAATAAGCACCAATGGCAACAACAGGATCACCTCTCTCGACTAAGGACTGAAAATCAAAAGACTTCGTCTTGCGGTTTCTCTTTTCTATATTGAAATGTTTTTTTGAATTTGAAAGTAACAAAGAGCTTAAAAATCTTTCATAATCATTTTGATCTAAAAACACAGTTCTCTTATCAACACCTCGATTATATATGTGATAAAATTCTCCTTCTGCAAATTTAATCTTTCGCATAAAAGTAATTATAATAGCGAAACAAAAAAAGACTTGCCAAAAAAATGTTGATAAGTAAGATTTTGGCTAGACTAAGCCTAGCACGAATCAAGATAAAAACCTTTTAGATTCGATTTAGAACATCTTTATATACTGACTTTCTATGTTGAATCATGTATATAAATACAATGTTATCTTCAACAGAAAAAACCACCCTATAATCTCCTACTCGAAGTTTTTTAAACCCTGAAAGCTCACTTCGAAGTGGGATACCAAAAATATGTGGATTCGTGGTTAATTTATCCTCGATCGCTTTCTTTATCTTTTTTGTAGAAAAAATATCTATACCTGGTATATCACTCGTTACTACTTTGGGATGATACTTTACTGTATAGCTTTCCATGCTTTTTCGTGACTTACAAAATCAGACTTTTTAGTAGTTAACCTATCTTTGACTAACATACCGAGTTTTGCATCCTCCTCTATCTCAAGAGCAATTTTCAAAAGTTCAACAGCTTTTGTTGCTTGTGGAACCCGATCCTTCTCTGCACTTATCTTTAATAGATTTTCTAAGTCTAAAGAGAGGCTTATATTTAATCTTTTTTTTGTTGTAGTCATAATACATAAAGTGTATCAAAAGTGTATCACTTGTCAAACAAACTGAAAAAAATGGAGAATGTGTTGATAAATAAGGCTTTGGCTAGGCTTAGCCTCGCCAAAATATAATCTTTAAAAATGCTTGTTAAATAAGGGTTCTGGGAGGTTCGGCCTCCCCAAATCTCCCCGGAACAAAACAAAAAATTGAGGGTTCTCTAGTGAAGAGGATACTTAAGGAGAATATTTTATAAAAAGAAAAACCCCGCCGTGAGGCGGGGTTTCGATTACCCTAGCTAAGCTAGGACATACGATTCAGAGAGGCTAAAGTTAGTTCTTAACTTCAACAACTGATGTTTCGTAATTTTCTTGTGGAGCTACGACCTGAGACTTTGTAGGGTCAGACGCTGCATCCGCGAAGTTTACAGAGTAAAGTTGTACTCGGTAGTAACCTGTTGTAGCTGAATCGAAGCTTACTGTAAGCTTGAATGTAGCTGATTGACCTTCGTCAATTCTTACATAGTTTCCAGTTCTAGAACCTCCAGAAACATGTGAAAGAGCTGAAGTTGTAGTTCCAGTTGAACTTGCAACAGCAGAGTTTCCATCAGTTTCTACAAGGAAGCTAGCTCCTCGAGGATCAGCAGTAAGAGAGTTTGTTCCGCTGAAAGCTGAAAGCTCAACGTATTGTGTCTCATCAAATGCTTCTACCTTGAATTCAACTGTGTAAGTACCTTGGTCGTCAGTCGCTGTAGTATCAAGTCCTAGAGCTTGTGCAGCTGAAGTACTTGATTTTGTTACGATGATACCAGCTGTTCGTAAGTAGTGAGTGTCTCCAGTTACAGAACCCTTAAGGTTTGTAGCTGTAAGATCATCAGCACCTTCTGCGTCGATTTCATCAACGTTTGTTGTTGTAAGGTTAGCAGCTACTGTTACTCCTTCGTTTCCAGGAACAAGTGCCTTGAATCGAACTTTAACTTCTGCTTTTACTTTCTTACCAACTTTTACAGTAACTTCGTCATCCACATCGAATGTAGAAGAAGCTGTTGTAAGTGTTCCTCCTGAAATTGTGTAGTCAGAAATAACTTTTCCGTCAATAACAAGTTCGTAATCATCAATCAATGCGTTAACAGTTGATGATGAAACAGTAAAGTTTACTGGGATAGACTTGATTGTGATGTCATTTTCTTCAGCTTCGAGATCGAAAGCAAGAAGAGTGTACCATTCTGAAGTCGTATCGTCGTTTAGAGAAAGAGTTGTAGAGTCTGGATTAGCAGAGTTTTCTGTAATCTTTAACTCTTCGTCTTGTCCAGCATCAACAACATCGAATGTTACTGAATCTGAATCATCTCCTGTGTAGTTGTCAATTCCCATTTGGTCAACAGCTCGAACTCCTTCATCTGGAATGAAGATATCCCATTCTGCTGGAAGATCGTCAACTCCGTTTGATGTAGATAGCTTTAGAACCATTTCTACTCTTTCTCCTTCCTTAGCGACAGATGAAAGTCCAGAGAATCGTAGTCGGTAAGTATTAGGAGTTGTGTTTCCTTCTTCTGACCAATCAGTCTTAGAGTCAACATTCTCTGAAGCAACTTCTTTTCCGTTGATCCAAAGAGTAGCTTTCTCAAACACTTGCCAAGGATCAGTTTCTTCTGATGTAGCACCTTGAACGTGGAAGTCAACTCTTTCAATTCGAGCATCCGCGTCTTCAACATCGAATCGAGCTCGAAGAATTTTTCCTTCTCCTCCTTCTTCTATATCAGAATCGTCTCCTGAAGAAAGATCGAAGTCTTCTAGAGAAGCTTCACCTCCGTTAAGACCAACTGTTGATGTAGTAGTTGTAGTAGTTGTGGTAGTAGTAGTAACTGAACCATTTACCTTAGCTCTTGTAACAGGGCCAAAGTATCCAGCTGCTGGAGCGATTCCGTTTGCTGCTTGGTAAGCTGCAACTGCTGCCTTAGTGATAGGTCCGAAGTATCCTGTTGCTGTTCCTGAAAAGTAGCTCTTTGAAGCTAACCAGTTTTGAAGAGCAGTAACATCAGATCCTGTAGATCCTACAGTAAGGTCTCTAGTAAATGTAACCGATACAGTTGAAGATCCAGACATAGCTGCGATCTTTGCTGTAAGGTCTGCGATCATTTTTTGTAGGTCAGCAACTGACTGTGCTCCTGCTGTAGAAACTACTGCAAGAGAAAGTGCAACTGCAAAACCTGCAACCTTTGCAAATTTTTTCATATATTAATTATTTTTTTATTTATGCTCAACCACTTAATTTTTAAGAACTAATAATTTGTGGCGTTGCATTACTTTTAACAACTCTATATATAGAGAACATTTTTCGACTGTTCTCTAAGAGAGCTGGTTACGAATGTGAAGACTAAGATATTTCGACCTTCGCCCTGCACAATCGCCTTAATATAAAAGATTGCTCTTTTATATTTATCTATCACTAATCTTAAAAAGAAAGCTTTGAGTTTTACCTCTCTGCACTCTTGATAAGAGTAGCTGGTATGGGATTTGGGTATTCATCTTTTACTAACCTTGGTGGGATAAAGATTTTCTGTATTATTTTTTTGTCAAAGAAACAATCATTTAGAATAGGTATTTTAGCTCTATATTCTAAACGCAACAGGAGCTTTTTTGAAGCTTTGTGTGCGTAGGTAGAATTATAGTATAAAGCACCTCTCTAGAGCAACTGTATGTGTGGATAAAGCCCTTATTTGGGGCAAAATCTACGAGGGTAATACTAGCACATTTGAGGCAGAAAGACAAGCAAAAAGAAGTTGATAGGTGCTAGTTTGTAGTTGGTAGTAATTAATAATAAAAATATGAATAATGACCGAAACGGTAGAAGTTTTTGTAACCATTTTCAGGAGACACTTTTAGAGTGATACTTTGATTTTAAATGAAGTATTTTGACCAACGACGCTCCCCTGTCTTTTTGATTGATCCTTTGTCCAAAAGTTCTATGAGCTCCCTTTGGATTGTCTTTTCGCTACAGTCTTTTATTTTTGCTGTTATGTCTTTTATAGTCACAGGCAATGAAGATTCTTTTATTATATTTATTATTCTATTCTTTCTATCGTCTTTTGTTAAGAAATGAAGGCCTTTGTCCTTTAACTGATATCCCGACTCTGTGTTCGACTTCTTAAAATTTTGCGAATTATTTCTAAAGGACTTCTCTCTTTCATAAAGGACATTATGTGCCATTTGTCCTTTATAATTTTCCTCCGTTTTGCTCTGCAACATTGTTTCTACTTTAAAAAAATCTTGCCCGATCTCTGGGAACAAGACACCTGACTTCCCTGACATATTTTTTATTTCCAAAACGATATTTTCTATTTCATTCTTAAGTATTTCGGAGTTCATTGTTGATATCAAAGAAGACATTACTCCGAGGTTAATCTGCCTCTCTAAAACCATAAAAATTGGAATTAGATTCTCTGGGACAACACCTGACTTATAAGAAGAAAAGGACTCTAGTAGACCGTGGGCTATTTTTCTTAAAGACATTCTTAATGGCTCACTCGAACTTAAAAGGTCAGAAAGAAGATATAGCGCCTCGCTTACTTTACTGACTTTTTTAAATACATAGTAGTTTGAATGCTGATTTAAAAAGACAACATCAGCGATCTTCTGTGTCCTATTATCTTGGTTTGATATGATGTCTTTTTCCATATAGTTTGTCTTTTATAAGATGTAGTTGTCTGATGTGTCCATGATATAAAAGACACCTTCAAATAGCAAGTGGTGCTTCGGTAAACACCTTTTACAAAGTACAGAAAAGTTCAGCTAAATTTTTATTCCTTTCGTCGCCGGTCGCTCCTCAAAGTCTTTGTAAAAGGTGTTTCCACTTCGCACTAAAAAGAAAGAAGGAAAGTTGAGAATAGTTAGATAGTTAGATAGTTAGATAGTTAGATAGTTAGATAGTTAGATAGCAAATAAGAAAGAAACAAGGAAAATTATCGACAAACTTTGTGATATAATTTTCTATATATTTATATTATTTTGATTTAAAAAATGGCGAAAAAATTAAAAGACGAGGAGGAAAAAAATCATACCTCTGAAAGAAGTAACCGAAAGACAAAAGTAAAAGACGAAACAATGCAGAGTATCATTGCGATACTTTTTTTTGTTCTAGCACTTATTTTTATTCTTGCGAGTTTTAATAAAGCTGGACTTATTGGCCAGAAAACCTACGACACATTCCACTACTTATTTGGTCTTGGCTACTACCTCGTCCCTATCGTACTCGTGCTCATGGGAATTGCATTTATCAGAAAACTTGAACAACGAGTTCCGCTCTTAAAACTTTTTGGAGGCCTCCTCCTCTTCCTTTCTTCTCTCTCTGCCGTTGAACTTATCCACGGCGGAAGCGGAGGAAAAATTGGTGGACTACTTGGAGTGCCACTCGTTGCTCTTTTTGATATTTATGGAGGGGCAATTCTACTTCTTGGACTAGTCGTAATTTCTCTTTTTATTATTTTTGATACTCATCTAAAGCGAGACTGGAGTACTCTATTCGGGAGAAAAACAGAAGAACTTCGAGAGACAGAGGAGCTTTCTTTGACAGAAAAAAAACACTTGGATATTGCAAGTGACAAACTAGAAAAATCTATACCTGAAAAAAATACCAAACAAGAAACAACCGAAGAAGATGGAGTAGAGAAACCTTCTCTCATAAAAGGCGTCTTCGGGAAAAAGAAAGTTGAAGAAGAGGAGTTTATTAGTAAAGAACAAATTATCTTTACTAGAAACAAAGCCTATACACCACCTCCAATTAACCTGCTTGAACTAGACAAAGGTAAGCCTGGTGTTGGAGACATCAAATCGAACGCAAACATTATAAAGAGAACACTGCAAAACTTCGGTATTGATGTTGAAATGGATGAAGTAACCATTGGACCAACTGTCACCCGTTACTCCCTTAAACCAGCAGAAGGTGTAAAACTTTCAAAAATAGTATCACTCCAAGACAACCTTGCTCTTGCCCTCGCAGCACAAACCATCCGTATTGAAGCGCCAATCCCTGGAAAGTCACTCGTTGGTATCGAAGTACCGAATACCTCAAAAACAACAGTGGGTCTTGGCTCTCTCATTTCTTCAAAAGAATACCAAACATCGCCAAAGCCACTTTTGACTACCATTGGTAAAGATGTTTCCGGTGCACCAAAACTAGCTGACCTCGCAAAGATGCCTCACCTGCTTATCGCTGGAACAACTGGATCAGGAAAATCTGTCACTGTGCACGCCATCCTCACTTCCCTCCTATACCGAAACTCTCCCGACATGCTTAAGTTTATTATGGTTGATGCAAAACGGGTTGAACTCACTCTCTACAATAAAATTCCTCACCTACTTACCCCTGTAATCACAGAAGCGAAGAAAACTATCCTTGCACTAAAGTGGGCCGCAAAAGAAATGGATCGACGATACGATATTCTTGAAAAGGTATCTGTCAGAGATATTAATTCTTACCACAAAAATATAGTTGAGCCGGCACTCAAAAAAGCAGTTGAAGGAGTAGAAACTCCTGAAACAATGCCTTACATCGTTATTGTGATCGATGAGCTAGCTGACTTGATGCAGGCATACCCAAGAGAACTTGAAGCTGCGATCGTGCGGCTCGCCCAAATGTCTCGAGCGGTTGGTATACACCTTATTCTATCTACGCAACGACCTTCTGTGAACGTTATTACCGGCCTTATCAAGGCAAACATCCCTACTCGTATTGCACTTAAGGTAGGAAGTCAGATCGACTCACGGACTATTATTGATAAGGCGGGAGCAGAGAAACTTGTCGGACAAGGAGACATGCTCTTTTCGACACAAGACTCTCCTGAACCTGTTCGTATCCAGTCCCCTTTTATTTCTGAAAATGAGGTTAAGAAAGTTGTGAAATATATTGTTGAAGCTTACAAAGATGAAGTTCCTGAGCTCGGACTTTCACTTGGAGGCGTACAGGAAGGAGCTGAAGGTAAAAACCCTATATTCGATAGTTCGGGAGATAACGATGATGTAGACGACGATTTATACGAGGAAGCAAAACAGACTGTTATACAAGCAGGAAAAGCTTCTACTTCTTATATCCAGAGAAAATTAAGGGTTGGTTATGCTCGCGCAGCTCGTCTTATGGATATACTTGAGGAAAAAGGTGTTATCGGCCCAGCTGACGGATCGAGACCAAGAGAAGTGATCGGTGCGGACACAAAAGGAACTAGTGTGACTGAAGGAGAAGAGTAAGCTGAAGTTAATAGTTTATAGTTAATGGTTAATAGTATTCAGAAAAGAGATAAATTTGATACTGCTGACATCCATAAAAGATAGAAAATAATAAACAAAGAACTTACAAAGATGAAAAAATATGGAATTGTTATATTTTTGGTGCTTTTTTTGGGATACGGACTTTTTGAAATCAAAAAATTAGTCTTTGGACCGACTTTATCCATAACATCGCCCCAAAATGGAGAATCTTTTAGAGAACAGACTGTACTAATAACCGGAGCGACTTCAAACGTTTCTTTCATCAGACTTAATGACAGACAAATTTTTGTTGATAAAAAAGGCGTCTTTAGGGAACCATTAACCCTACTTTCAGGATATAATATAGTAAGAGTAGAAGTAGAAGATAGGTTTGGCAAAAAAGTGACAAAAGAGTTAAAATTATTCCTGTACCCAGAAGGATTTCAAAAGGCGCTTAAAAACTCTTCCTCTACCCCATCAACTGCAAGTAGCACACAGGCCAGTACAACTATTAGTAACTAAAAAATTATGGTAAAGAAAAAAGAAAAAGAACCAAAAAAAACAAGCTCAGGAATTGACGATGCGATTCGAGCAATCAAAACAAAATTTGGAGATGAATCAATTATGAAACTTGGTGACAGTCCGAAAGTTGACGTGGGTGTCATCCCTACTGGTTCACTTGGACTCGATAGTGCTCTTGGGATTGGTGGACTTCCAAGGGGAAGAATCATCGAAATATTTGGCCCTGAGTCATCTGGTAAAACAACACTTACTCTTCATGTCATTGCTGAAGCACAAAAAATGGGAGGTGTTTGTGCTTTTATAGATGCAGAGCACGCAATGGATCCTGAATACTCAAAAAGAATTGGGGTAAAAACCGACGAGCTTCTTATCAGTCAACCTGACAACGGAGAACAGGCGCTCGAAATTGTTGACTCACTTGTTCGAACTGGAAAGATTGATGTGATCGTTATCGACTCGGTTGCTGCACTTACCCCAAGAGACGAAATCGAGGGAGATATGGGAGCGCACCATGTTGGTAAACAAGCGCGTCTAATGGCTCAGGCGCTTCGCAAGCTAACCGCTATCGTTGCTCGAAGCAAAACTATGGTTATCTTTATTAACCAAATACGAATGCAGATTGGAGTAATGTTTGGAAATCCAGAAACAACTCCTGGAGGAAAGGCGCTCAAGTTCTATACTTCCGTCCGACTTGATATCAGAAGAATTGCTCAAATAAAGAAAGGCGAAGAAATCATGGGAGGAAGAGTTAGAGTAAAAGTTGTTAAAAACAAAGTCGGTTCCCCTTTCAAACAAACAGAATTTGACCTTATGTATAACGAAGGAATTTCTAAAGAAGGTGAAATTATGGCTCTAGGAGAGAAAATGGGTCTCCTACAGAAAGCTGGCAACTCTTACAAATACGGAGACATGGTTTTAGGTCGTGGATATGATGCAACAAGACAATTTCTTAGAGAAAATACTAAAGTGTCAGAAGAATTACTCGGCAAGATTCGTAAGTTTATGAAAGAAGGCGGATTTAATGCTATCCCTACCCCAGCTGACTTGAGTGAAGAGAAGCCGGAGGAATAGTTTTGGAAGTTAAGAGTTACTAGTTAAAAGTTGATAGATGGAAGAAACAAAAGGAGAAACTTCAAGGAGAATTAACTACAAAAGTCTTTTATTTACTATTGGACTCGGAGTGACACTCATACTACCCTCTTTTTCTAAAGACAACAGAATAAACTTCTTTAGTATCTATGAAAATTTTTCTATGCTTTTTTTTCTATTACTACTTATGGGATTTTTTTTTAGTTTTTCGAAGATAAGTTCAAACGCTGGTAAAATTTTTGAATTAAACATAGGTTTATTATTTCTGGTTCATTTAACTTTCTCTTTAGCAATTTTATTTTTAAGAAGTGAAGCTGGTTTTGGTTTACTTATTTTTTACCCAGTAATTGGAATACTAGTCACCTCGAGCATGGTTTCATTCTTTGTAGCTTTAGCAAAAAAATAGCTTTAAAGCTCCACCTGACTTACAGTACCGCGTTCCTAAAGCACGCACAGTCTTAACCTAAGCCCAGTAAGTTCGATCTTCTCTTAGACCTCGAAACTTTTTGACTAATACTTAACAATTTAGTTATGCACACCTTGTCCACCTCTGAGCTTGAAAGTTTATTGTTTATAAATAGAATGGAACTAAAGGTCCACTTACTAATTGCTTACTAACTAATCCCCTGCCAATCACTTTAGACTGAAAAGAATCTAAAAAAAATAATATGGATACTACAAAAAAAGATTACAAGATTTTGGTTATCTGGGTTTTACTTATCGCCCTTATTGTTCTAACTATCTTGTATGTAAGAGAAATTAAAAAACCAGACTCGCTCACTACATTTCGAGATTTACTAATTCAAAAAAGCCAGAATTTGAGTGAAGAATGTAAAGACATAAAGACAACTAAAGGAAAAGAACGCTGTGTAGAAGCACTTCAAAGCACTAACGAAGCAATGGAAACCATAAAATAGGTTTATTCTTGTTAAAAAAATCAGCCTGGGATTGCTTTGCAATCCCAGGCTTTTTTTTCACCACACTTTTTCGAGGAAACTACTCCCCTAAAGACAACACCACCTTAACCCTTTTCCCGACTTTAGTCTGGAGAAAGCCTTCGGCTCCGTTCACGTAAGAAGGAGGAATGGCACCACCTTCACTTTGATAAATGCACCCTGTCGGACGAGGAGAAGTGGCTGACTCCGCCATTCTTGCTTCGATATCGAAGACCCACCCAACTCCAGCGTGGTAAGTAACCCGTTTTGGCCGAAGCATTGATTCTCTGGCCTTTTTGTTTGCAGGTTTCCAATTACCGAATGTATTCTTGGGGTAGCGCGCCCAGCCCACATCCCCTGCTTTCGGATTTGAAGCCAAACACTCGAGACGATGGTTGGTAAACGCAACAATCTCACTTCTCTTAACCTGTACCGTATTCATGATATTTTTTGTGTAAGTGACAATGTGCTTTCGTCTTATCTGTCACAAAGATAAAACAAAACGAGCCCCCGTATTGAGGACTCGTTTTTGTTTATTGTTTTAAAAATTATTTAAAGCGACATAAGCAAAAACCAACCCTCAATTGTGTTGAAGTTTTAGTTGTCCGCGTTGTGTTATTAAATAGATTGTATTTCATTTTTTTATTATGCTCTTTCTGCGTACTCGCCTGTTTCTGTATTTATTCGAAGAATATCTCCTTCGTTGATAAACATTGGCACATTGAGTGTCGCACCTGTCTCAAGAGTCACAAGTTTGTTACCACCCTTTGCTGTATCCCCTTTCACCGCTGGGTGCGCTTCTGTTACCTTGAGTTCAACTTTGATTGGAAGCTTCACTCCGATAACAAGCTCACCAAACATAAGTAAGTCAACCACTGAGTTTGTTTTGATAAATTTCATCCCGTCTCCAAGAGTCACCTCACTAATCTTAAACCTATTTGCAGGATTTTTTACATCACAAAACCAAAACTCTCCTTTATTTGTATACAGATACTTCGCTTCTTTCTTTTCTATTTCTGCTTCTGGCACCTTATCTGAAGCATGGAAAGTCATTTCTGTAACTCTCCCCGAGATCATATTCTTAAGCTTTGTCTTGTTCTGTGGTTTTCTTTGTTGCATACGAAAAATATGCGCATCAATCACCTCGTAAGGTTCCTTATCAACAATAATATATTTCCGAGTTAATATTTCGTTGTAGTCGAGCATTGACATAAATAGTTGGTAGTTAGTAGTTTATAGTTGGTAGAAAAATACCAAAAGACTATCGAGAGAGATATGGAATAAGAGCCATGAAACGAGCTCGCTTGATTGCAAGTGCTAGCTTTCTTTGGTTCTTAGAACAAACACCAGTTCTTTTTTTTGAAAGAATTCTAGCGCTTGGATTTAGAAATTTCTTAAGGATTTCTGTATCTTTGTAATCTACTTCTGGAATATTATTTTGCTTAAAAAAGCATTGTTTACTGTTCATACTATGTAATGTTAAATTTTAAATTCTTAGATATCGCTTTGAGAGAGATTAAAATGGAATGTCTTCGATATTTATTTCTTCTTCAGGATATTGTATCTCACTTGGAGCACCTGCATCTTTCGAGGTAGATTTTGGAGCGCTGTCAGATGGACCTCTTGATTCAAAGTTTCCACCAGTACTTCCTCCTGTCTTTGGACCAAACTGAAAGTTTTCTGCAATAATTTCTGTCCGATATTTTTTGCTTCCATCGGTCGCATCCCAACTTCTTGTTTGTAGTCTTCCTTCAATAAAGATAGGGTTTCCTTTCCTCATATATTGATCAACGAGCTCCGCCTGTTTCCCAAACACCACTACATTGTGATACTCAACAGCTTCTTTCTTGCTTCCATCTTTGTCTCGCCACACCCTGTTAGTTGCAACAGATAGATTGGCTACCTTTATACCGGAAGGAAGAGCTTTTACCTCAGGATCCCTTGTAAGATTTCCGTAGATTTGAGCTTTGTTGATATACATTTTAGTTAATAGTTATGAGTTAATTGTTACTAGGAGTGAGTAAACACCCTTCTAGCAATTATACCACGAGCTCTTCGATTGCTTTATCAACCTCTGCTTCGTTTACCTCAACCTTCTCTCCCTCCTTAGCATCCTCTTTCTTTGGAGCTCCTGTCATTTTTTCCTTTTGAATGAACTTCTGTGTATAGAGTGTGTTCTCTCTAATAGTCTTTACTACGAGAAATCGCACAATATTTTCTAGTTTCTCAACCCCCTTCGTAAATGTAGCGATACTTTCAGCATCTGCTTCGAACTTAATCCATCCAAAATAGCACTCTTTAAAGATCTTCTTAGATCCTTTGATCACCTTTGAAAGTGAATACGCAAGAGGACGCAACTTTGGAAAGTCTTCAGAAATCACTTCACCCTTGATTTTCTCAATGAGTGCTTTGATTCCTTCAACTTCGTGAGAGATATTGTCTTCTCCCACAAACGGAGCAACATGGAAGCCTATTTCGTAGACCTTCACATTGTCCTTAGTAGCGGTTTCTGTCATGTGTTTATATATATTAATAATAAAAAGCCGTCTAAACGGCAGATACTAAAGTAACATAAAAGATATGACTTAACAAGAACACCGCCTTCAATTTCTAGCTACTTTTTTAAATTACTCTTAAAATCAAAAATTGACAAAATACCGTCATTCTATTTTAATTAAGAAAATATGATACAGACAATACTCACCCTGCTCTTTACATGGGCCCTTATTAACATCGAGAACTCAAGTAACTGGTGGTTAATCTTCGGTTTTTTTATTGGTCTTTTTTGGACGCACCAACAGAAAAAAATTGAAAGAAGATACCAACAAGAACTTCTACCCAGTGACTGTCCGGTAAACAGAACTACAGAAAAGATCTACTGCTCGAGATCAGTCTTCTTGTTTTTAATAATAGTGGTTACTATGATAATTTTTTGGGGTGCTCTCCATTACTTTCACGAGGCCTAGTCAATTTGATTCGGCCTTGGATTTTTTTATATCATCCACAAGTTTTTACTATTTTTTAGAAACTGAAAAGAAACTTCCTCGAAGGACAAACCTTTTAATTCCGCCGTCTTTTTTATAACTTCAATAACATAGACAGGTTCACACCTATTTCCCCGATGTGGCTTTGGTGCAACATACGGACTATCTGTTTCTGAAAGCAGTCGATCAAGTGGAATACTCTTGACCAACTCGTCGTATTGATTAGCAAAGGTAACAACACCAGTAAAAGAAATATAAAAACCTAAATCTAAAAATTCTTTTGCATCTTCCAAAGATCCTGCAAAGAAATGTGCCTCTCCTTTTGAAACAGAATACTCTTTCAATACTCGAAGAGTTTCTTTATATGCGTCCGTACCGTTACCACTTCTTATATGAAGCATCAGTGGTTTACCAAACTTGAGCGCCAGTTCTATTTGTCCACGAAAAGCAATCTCCTGTATCTCTTTCGTATCAGGAGTATGGTGAAAAAAATCAAAGCCACACTCCCCTACACCAACCACCTTTGGGTGAGTAATAATTTTTTCAAAAAAATCTTTGTCGAACGTTTCTTCGATTGAATAAATAGGATGAAGCCCAACAATGGCATAGATGTGTTCATGTCCTTCTGATAATTCTACCGCCTCAGTCGAGGTCTTCTGACCAGTTCCCACGGTGATAAAAACAACTCCTGCTTCTTTAGCACGGGCAATGACATCGTCTCTGTCCGCATCAAACTCTTTGAAGTTTATGTGGGAGTGGTTGTCTATGTATTTTATTTCCATAGTTATATTAGTCTTTTCTTAGAAAAAGAGGTTTTTCTGGGGCTTTGTTTTCTTTAATAAGATTTTTTATTTTATCTGAGGTTTCAGGAAGAAAAGGTTGCAGCTTTTCTGCCACAACAAAAAGCATTCGGACAAAATCTGAAATTAACTTCTTACCTTTTTCATAATCTGTTTTAATCACTTTAAATGGTTGCTCTGTTTGAATGAGGTTATCTATACTCGCAACATAAGCCCATAAAATATTTAAAGCACCCTGTAGATTAAAAGAATCTACTTCTTTTTCGTAATCAAAATTAGGATACACATCTTTAAAAGAAGTTACTGGTCCAGTAAGGTTCGTCTCTGCCATCTTCATAATTCTTGAAGTAAGGTTCCCGATACCGTTCGCAAGATTCGCATTGTAACTCTCCTTTAGTTTCTCTTTTGAAACAGCAGTATCTTCGAATGGATGAAATTCCCGTAAGACAAAATACCGAAGTGCATCTGTGCCATACTCAGCTACCAGTTCAAGTGGATCAATTGTATTACCAAGTGACTTAGACATTTTCACTCCTCCGTCACCTAAAATAAATCCATTCACAACTATTTGCTTTGTATTTTGGTATCCAGCAGCCATGAGCATTGCTTGCCACATAACACCCTGAAATCTAGTGTTATCTTTACCACAATACTGGGTAGGAGTTCCGCTATTCCAATATTTTTCAATACCCTCTTCATCATCCAGCGTAGAAAGGTAGTCCGTAAGCGCATCAAACCACACATACATAACATGCCCTCCGTCACCCGGCACCTCTATTCCCCATGGCATTTTTGATTTTAATCTTGAAATAGAAAAGTCATGAAGTCCTCGCTTAATAAACTCTCGCATTTCATTCATTCGAGAATTCGGAATTATAAAATCTGGATTCCCATCATAAAATTTCAAAAGTCTTTCTCCAAAACCACTAAACTTAAAAAAATAATTTTCTTCCTCGATGATTTCTGGTGCTTTTCTGTGTTCCGGACAAAGTCCTTCCACCAACTCTGAATCTGTTTTTTCTTCTTCGCAACCAACACAATATTTTGTTTTATAATTTTTTTTATATATAAAACCATTCTGTAAACATTTGTTCCAGAAGTCTTTAGCAAATGCGATATGCTTTTCGTCTGTTGTTCTAATGAAGTGTATTCCTTCACCCTCTTTAAGCACTCCAAATTTCTCTAATGTTTCTTTATATAATCGGGCATACTCATCAACATACTCCTTAACTTCTACTCCAGCCTTTTGTGCTGACTCAAGAATCTTTTTACCATGTTCATCCGTTCCTGTATTAAAAAACACATCGAAGCCTTGGAGTTTTTTTGCACGCGCAATAGCATCAGCTCTAATTATTTCTGTGGCATGACCCAAGTGAAGTGGTGCATTCACATACGGCAATGTCGTAGTAATGTAAAAAGGTTTCTGTGACATGCTATTTACTTACACTAGTATGATGGTGACTTTTTCTTTTATCGACATCTTCAAGATATTCAACCAAAAGTACTGAAGCAGGAATAGCTAAGATAACACCGACAACCCCTCCAAGCTTTGCTCCGATAACTAAAGCCAAAATGACAAGAAGCGGAGAAATTCCAACCAACTTCTTTACCACCTGAGGATAAAATAAATGATTTTCGAATTGTTGAATAACCAAATAAATAAGCACCACTGTAAGTGCCGTAGTAAAACCACCTTGGTTAAATCCAACAAAAACCGCAGGTATTGCAGCTAGTGTAGAGCCGAAAAGTGGAATAAGTTCAAACACTCCAGCAAGAACACCGAGAAGAAGCGCGTGTTTGATTTTAAAAATACTTAAAAACAAAAACGTAAGCGTACCCACCAACACCCCTAACACTAATTGCCCCTGCATCCATGCTCCAATTTTCTTTTGGGTTCGTGCCCACAAATCAATCACATAGACCTCATGTCTTTGTGGGGTAATAATCTGTAAAAAACTTTTTACTCCATCTTTTGTAACAGAAAAGTAAAAAGACAGAACCACTACCAAAATAAAACTGAGTAACCCACCGAAAATAGTACTGGCTGTTTGAAGCGGATTACTTGAAGCCCCCCCAACCTTATCAGTTAGCTCTTTTGTAACACCAGAAAAAGAAATGTTTTTAAAAAATGGAAGATATGGCTCAATTATTGTTCCTGTAAAAGCTTTCACCACTGCATCCGAGTTACCGGCACCCTGTGTTGCCTTTTCAAGTACCGTTGAAAAGTCCGTAATAAGAGTCGGAAGGACAAAAAGCACAATTGACATAAAAGCCAGCGCGACGCCAGCATAAATAGTAATCACCCCAACTCCTCGAGGAATTTTACGTGACACAAACCATTCAACCCCTGGGTTAATGGCGGAAGCAATAACAATAGAGGTCAGTGCAATGAGCACAATGTCACCCAAAACATACAAAAGTACTGCGCAAAGAATGCACAAAATAACCTTTATAACACTTGCAGTGCTTAGATGTACTACATTATGTCCTGGTTCCATATATAAAGCATATCACACCTCTCTACCACCTCAACACACTAGACACTAAAAGTAAGTAATTCTTTGAATTCGTCCTCATTTTTGTATGGCCCAACAATCGACAAGTTCAAATTTCTATCAACAAAAAGTTTCCGAGCTACTTCTCGTATTTCTTTTGCAGTAACTGTTTGAAGCTTCTTAGCTTTTTCTTCAGGAGATTTTATCTTAAGTCCATATAATTCCTGACTTGAATAGAAATCAGCAAATGCATCGGAAGTTTCAAGAGATAAATACATATTTCCGATTCTAAATTCTTTTGCCTTTTTTAATTCCTCTTCGGAAACCAACTCTTCGGTGAGACGCTTCATTTCTACCAAAATTGCTTTCAGCGCATCTTTTACTTTGTCTTTTGCAACTCCAGAAGCAACCCCAAAATACCCTCGATCAAGTGCTGTGTCGTTATCTGCTCTGACGTAATAACAAAGACCGAGGTCATCTCGAAGCTTCCTAAAAAGCCTTGAGCTCATCCCTTTACCTAAAATAGTTTCAAGCAAGGTAATCTTATGATTGTCTTTATCAGAAACATTGTAAGAACGAACCCCTACCACAATATGCGCTTGGTCAGTTTCTTTATACACTACTTTTATTTGAGGAGTTTTTTGAGACTCTTTTGTTCGCAGTTTATTTTCTTTTTTTGATTTTGAAATCGGCATAAATGCTTCCTTCACCAATTTTTCAACTTGAGCTGGATTCACGCCACCAGACACAACTACCAAAGTGTTCTTAGCAACATAATGTTTTTTACGATACGCGACAAGTTTTTCTTGTGTGAGGGCCCTAACATTTTCCTCTGTACCAATAATAGAACGTCCAGCTGGTTGATCACCGTAGAGAAGTGCTTCAAATGCTTCTGGTGCTTTTGTGTGTGGCATATCTTCATACATACGCATTTCTTCTATAACTACCCCCTTCTCTCGTTCCATGGCATCAATATTAAAAGTAGAGTTCTGATAAATATCAGAAACAATCTCAACCAACTTAGGAAAGTGTTTTTTTTCTGCCTTGGCCCAGTAACCAGTAAACTCTTTACTGGTAAATGCGTTACTTTGTGCACCAAGACTATCAAGCTCCCTAGAAATATCTCCCGTGTTTGGACGCTTCACTGTTCCTTGGAAACACATGTGTTCAAGAAAATGAGAAAGTCCGTTTATATCTTTTGTTTCGTAGTCACTTCCCGCTCCAACGAGCACCATAACAGTTACTGCCTTTGAAGCTTTGAGAGGCACAGAGATAATTCGAAGTCCATTAGATAATATTTTTTTGTGATAATTCATAGATATAAAGATAACAGAAAAAAGCGGAAGTTAAAAACTATTTTTAAGAAATTTGTATAGCTCTTTACAATACATAGAATATATGCTATAATACATATAAATCAGGACACATTGCTCAAGGGGTAACAAACAATCCACCAAAGCATCTGTACTTCGTAAGTACGGTACACCTGAAAAAACCTATGAAGAAACTCTTCTTCTTACTGCTCGTTAACATGTTCAGTTTGGCCACCTACGGCCAGCTCACCGTCACTCCAGCCACAGAAGGATACTTAATGCAGGCCGTTTCGACGGACCTCATCTGGTATTCCGAGGTAGTGTTCCCCACTCCAGAGAACAACACCTCGACACTGAGTGTTGTGTCACCAGAAGTGGACACTACGCTCCCCGTCACGATCTCCGGATCGGTATCGGGTTCAACAACCACAAGGCGAATCAACTGGCACTTCACTGTCGAAGCGACAGGAAGTGCGAGCATAAGTATCCGCGACCGCATCGGTGGAGGCACCGCGGTTGTGGATGGAGATCTTTCTGGATGGGCAAACCCCTCGCAAGAAATCATCTTCGCACCCTTTGCAATCGGTGGCTCATCGGGATACGCCTCGATGTGGAACATCAAAGTCACAAGTGGAGGAGTTGAAGTGCCGATCTCTGGCACTTTCACCTCGCACTTCAATGGCTCACCGGACGAAGTGACTGCGTTCTCGATCGACCCCGGGTGGAGTTATCCTCTCGACATCGAGGGATGGACAGAGACCACTGTCACCACCGGAGAGACGGACCACATCCGGTCGGTTGGAGTATACGGAGTAGTACCTGAGCCTGGCTCAGGAGCACTGCTTCTTCTCGGAGGACTGTCGGTACTCGCAAAGCGCCGGAGGTAAAGAAACTGAACATAAAAACAACAAACGCCATTTTGGGAAACCGGAAAGGCGTTTTGTTTTTTGTTGATTTTTTAAATTATTAGTATAAGATTTTTTGAAATGAAAGTACTATGCGGATCTTTGGTGGTGATCGGGGCCTGTGGAGGTTACTTCACAGGAAATATTCCTGGAGCTCTTTTTGGCGGTGTTACTGCCATCAACTTATCCCTCCAGCTCTGGTGCCGATCCTTCACTAGAAAAAACTAATCTCTAACACCACTTCCCCGTGGTGATTTTTTTATTCTTGATGTAGAGTTAATATAAATATGATATTTGCATTTATACTCCTTGGAGGTCTTGTTGGACTTGGTATTGGTGGTCTCGTTGACTACCTATCTAGTTCAAACTATCAGACAGCACTGTCTGTGATCGGTTTGTGTCTTGGTGCCCTTACCTACTTCTACCTTGATACCAAATCAATGGAAGAAGCTGATCTTAATCAGGACGACCACTATAGAGAATAGCTCTCGGCAATGCCCGAGAGATTTTTTAATCTCTCACTTTAGCTTCCTCGGTTAGGAAATACAAAAGATCACTTTTGTATCTCACTCACTCTACGTCGCTAATAAAAAAATCGCAGGAATTTATCCTGCGCGCTAGTCATGTGAACTTACGTTCCAAGTGGCGAGACCCTGTGGGCCACGTGAATCCGCCCAACAGCTTTACCCTCAACCCAGACATCCAGAATGCGCCAATGATCCTTTCCATCAACAACGCGCGCTCCAAGACCTTCAAGTTCCTTGGTGACCGCATCTGTCATCGGCTTTTCGATTCGAATCGGTAAGTGGTCTGATTCTTTGGAACCAAGGTTTGCTGCACGTTTGATCTTATAAACATGCCCCAGGATTTCGGCCACAACATAGCCCTCTCCCGAAGACTTCTTGATTGCACCGAGGTGTTTTTGAAGCCACAGAAAGAATTTTTCTGGGTCAGTTGAGATGAGGTTGCCTGCGTAATCGTAGAAGAATATTGTAAGCATTTAATGTTCTGTATCCAAAAGTTCGTCTTGCCAAAGGATTACTATTTTGAATGGTTTTTGTTGCGAAGCAAGTTAGAGGTTGTTTTGGCAACTTGTTTTCAAATGTATTTATACCTCAAAAGAAATCCTCGTCAATCTATTCGATACTTCCCAGTACACTCACTTCCCTTTTATTTACTAATTCAATTAATTCTTCGAGAGTCCAGGACAGTGGCGCATCGATACCTCCCGCATGAATACGCGTGCCATTAAAAAACAAAACGAGTTGCTCTTTTGCATGGACACCCTTATCTGGAACACCTCTTTCCATTTGGATAATAGTTCCATTTTTAATACCTAGTATATTTTCAGGAACTTCTGGAATATCCGCTTCCTGAAGCATCTGCTTAAAAGAGCTCCGCCACACACCCTCGAAGTCAGCCATGTCTGTATGTTTGCCCGGTAGTATTTCTACATTAGGAGGTAACGCACCAAAAACAGCATCACCGAGATAGATAGTAGATGCATCTACTTCTGGTTTTTCTTCTCCAAAAAAAGGAAACTGAATAATTTTATCTTCCGGGTTGTTACCCATACCTTATATCTTTGATTGAATAAAGTTTTTTAGATCTTCTATTTTTATTCTTTCTTGAGTTCCTGTATCCCGGTCACGAACAGTCACCATGTTGTCTGTGAGGGTGTCGAAGTCAACTGTCGCACAAAATGGTGTACCGATCTCATCTTGTCTTCGATATCGTTTTCCTATGTTTCCATTGTCGTCATAGACAACATTTCCAAATTCTTTTTTAAGCATACTAAATACCTCACGGGCCTTTGTTTGAAGTTCTGGTTTGTTTTTTAGTAGAGGAGAAACACAAGCAATATATGGAGCAATACCTGCTGGAAATTTCAAATACACTCGAATATCATCCTCCATTTTTTCTTCACTATATGCAGAAACCAAAAGGGCTAAAATCGCACGATCAACACTAACTGTAGGCTCTAAAACATGTGGAAGATATTTTTCTTTTGTTTCCTCATCAAAAATCTCAAGTGATTTTTGAGAAAACTTCTGATGTTGAGAGAGGTCGTAGTTTCCTCTGTGAGCAAGACCGGTTAGTTCTTTCGTACCGAAAGGATACTCAAATTCTAGATCAACTGTTTTTTTGCTGTAATGAGCCCGAGCAGTATCTGGATGTGTCAGTGGATGAAGTTTTTTGGTGTCTACCCCAATACTTCCAAGCCATTTCTTTTGTTCTTCTAAAAACTGGTCGAACAACTCTTCCCAATTGGCAGAAGGATGAATAAAGTATTCAAATTCCATAATTTCAAACTCCCTCAAACGATAGGTAAAATCACGAGGAGTTATTTCATTTCTAAAAGCTTTTCCAATCTGGGCAATACCGAAAGGAATTTTTGGTGAAAGTGAGTCAAGAATATTCTTAAAATTTACAAACATACTCTGCGCCTCTTCTGGACGTAAATAGGTCGTAAGTGCAGTTTCTTCAACAGCACCCATTTTTGTTTCAAGCATAAGATTAAACTTTCTAACATCAGATAAAGGATTTCCCTCAGGACTCTTGAGTCCAAGTTCTTTTATTTTTGCATCCATTTCTGGTACCGTTAACTTTTCAGCATCGACACCAGCCTCTTCAAGTAAGTGGTCGGCACGATATCTTTTTTTAGTCTTTAAGTCATCAACAAGAGGATCAATAAATTCTGTTGTATGTCCTGATGCTTCCCACACTTTTGGATGCATGAGAATTGGTGTATCAATAAGATACATATTATCTTTTGATGTTACAAAAAACTTAAGCCACGACTCTTCTATATTTCTCTTTAAAAGTGAACCGAGTGGCCCATAATCCCATGTACCTGCAAGTCCACCATATATTTCTGATCCTTGATAAATAAACCCCCTTCGTTTACAGAGTGAAACTATCTTTTCCATTACATTATTTTCTTCTTTTGGCATATTATTTATTTATTCAACCACCTTATCATCATTAAAAAGAAAACTTGGATCCGAAGGCATGGTTGTTGTAAGGTCTTTATTTATAACCGGAGTCGCCTGTCCTGTAAAGGAATCAACTCCCGAAAGCACAGGTGCTTTTACTAATACAGGAATATTGCGAAGAAGACTGTGAGGGGCATTTAACGAAACCTGAAATGACACCGTTCTCGGTGCCTCCACGCTAGACACACCAAGTGTGCCGATGTCCCACATAACTTCTCTCGTATTTTTATTGAAACTTATTTTTTCTGATTCAGGCACCTTGATATCAGTCCACTCGACATACACAGGTAGTACTCCGGTGACTTTCGCACCGGTCACCTCGTTTAGGTTATTAAGTACACTCCAGATAATGGTATACGTCGTTGGGATGCCAACTTTAGGAGGAACACTACCACTGTTTTCAATTGACCCGATAGTGCGCACAACCTTAGCATCAAGTGAAAAATCTGTTTTGATTTTTAATTTTTTTGTTACTGTTGAAGTTAATTCTTCTGGCACATTCCTCTCTGACAAACGATTTCCTTTGACATTGATATCAATTGTAATGTCCTGATTCTTTTTTCCTTTTGGTATAAGAGGATTCTCAATTACTCGAAATACAAAAGGAAGTTTCGTTGTCTCTCCTCGAGAAAATGCTTTGAGCACTTCGTTATCAAACTTAGTCCACCGTATCGTGTTATTTTCTATACGGTAGACACCGTTAGTCGAAGATATGCTTTTAGTATCTACTAGTGCACCAGTTATCTTGGCCTCAACTTCGATATCACTCACCACTACTGGCAAATTATTTTCTAATGCAATTTCTATTGCATACTTTTCGTTTGTTTTAAGTAGGTATCCATCAATAGGATTACGCTCTATCGTAAGTGCGCTTGAGATAAAAGGTTTTTGAATAGCAACTGCATGTGTCGCATACACGAAAGGAGCATCGGTGGTACCGGGATTTTTATCTGACTCAATACCAAGGGAAAATTTAAAAAACCTATCTTCATTTCTCTCGCCACTCACTTTTCCTTTGAGCACCACAGTACGTTTTCCGCCCTCTGGAATATCTCCCAACTTCCAAGTCTTTCCATTTTCCTGTGGCAAAGGAGTTGCCGAAGTCACTTCAAAACCAAAAGGTAATTCTGCGAACAACAAAACTCCTTTAGTGATTTCTTTTGCATTTGAACGTATGAGAATTTCGAGAGTAATTTCTTGTCCTGAAGTAATTTCAGAAACACCTTTGACCGTAAGCTCTACAGGAGCAGATCCCATAGTCACTGTGTAATCCCCTTCTTTACTAAAAACACTGTTCGAATTTGGAATACGGTACTCAAGTACGTAGTGAATTTTTTGTGTTGTTCCTTCCTCCCCAAACAAAACAGCTTTAATACTTTTTCTAACACTTTGACCTTGAGAAACATCGCCGAAAATAACTCGGTCTCTTTGTAGTGCTAAAGTTTTATCTTCCACACTCTTTGTACCCTTTGGATATTCAAGAACCAAGTCAACAATTTCGAGATTCACAGCATTGTTATTTACCAATCCAATATCCAATGAAAATTCTTCTCCGGAAGGATGAAGTGTCTGTCCGATAAATGACAATTCTATCTTATCTCCCGAAACAACATTTCCACCTTTTATTACCACGTAAGTCGCAATTCCAACAGAAAGAAAAAAGAGTGCCACTGTCCCCAAGAAAATCTTTGTTAAAAGCTTGTTTTTTTTAGGTTCATCTTTAAATAAATCCACTTCCTCAGTGTCTTCTTTTTGCCACCTATCCCCAACTACTGAGCCGTGGGGTTTTAGATCCAGCACGCGGTCATCAAACGCTATCCCTTTTCTTGAATAAAGAGTTTTTTTTAGTTGCTCAATTTTACTTTTATCTTGCTCAGCCATTAGTCTCCTTATTATACCTCTTCATATCAAAAAAAATAACCAATGAATTATGTTTGTTTTCGAAGTTGTGACGAAGCGAGTGCATTATTTATGAGTGAAATAATCTTTTTTTTGTTTTTAGTGCTTGAGGTTTCAGAAAAAGGCCTGATTAGAAGTTCAAAATCTTCGTCATCACTTCCATACCCAAGAGCATGCAGGACGTTTACTACAGACCAGAGCTCGAAGTCTTCTTCTGAGAGTGAAGCTGGATTTTCTAGAAAGAAACTTTCCACTACCTTAAAGAGTTCCGTATTTTTTTCTTGTCCTTGAACCAATTCAGCCAGGAGTAAACAAGTTTTGGCTAAGTTTTGTTCTTTAATTTTTTCTAAACGAAGAGAAAGACACTCTGCATCCGTAAGGCGCCAAACATCCTTTCCTTTTATAAGGGTAACCACCAGCATCCTAAAAATCTTTAAGGAAGGTTTGAGTTTTGACTTCAAGAGTCTCACCCCCTTAGCAATAACAAAGACAAGTCCAAACTCTTCAGTATAAAGAGTAAATAACTTATCGGCTTCGCCGAAATTCTTTTCTTTTATGATGACAGCTTGTGTCCGATATTTTTCGTAGGATGACATAAAATACCAACAAATCTTAACACTTTAGAAAAGTTATATACTAGCATTTACAAAAACACTAAAGATTGGTATAGTTTTATCGATGAAACGACAACCATTCGTGACCTTCGTCGTCATCGGATTCCATGCTGGATTCCGTATGCTCCGAGCCGAAGGTCGGCTCTTTTGGGATGGTCCCTTTGGACCAACCCTGCTCGGGTAGCCCCGGGCAACTTCACAAATGCGCAGTCTGGTCACCACCTTACTGCGCATTTCGTTTTTTATATCTTCTCTACAACAACCCCCACCTCCCCTTCTTCAAAAGAGACTGCATCCGCTTGGGCTACTTTTGTTATAAGACTTTTCCACTCTGTTTTTTCAAACAAGTTACGCGATTGATCACCGTAAACTTTTACTTTTATTCTGTCTTTCGGAGTAAGATTTTTTTCTTTTCTTTGTTCTTGGACTTCACGGATAACATCACGCACAACACCTTCTTCTTTAAGCTCAAGAGTTAATACCGTGTCGAGCAATACTTCTTCTACTAAAGTAGCGTCACAAAAAACTTCTTTTACATTGAGCTCGTCTTTTATTATCTCAAGGTATTCACTCTTAAGATCTTGCTTGATAGTAAGTTTTTGAAGTGGTTGCCTTACTTTTATATTAACTTTTTGTCTTTGTTCGAGTCCTAAAGAAACAATCTTTCTTACCTCTTTCATTTCTTTAATAATCTCTTCACTATTAACTCTCAACTCTTCACCACTGACTACTTCAGGCCATCCTTCTAAATGAACACTCTCTTCATCATTTTGTATTCTAAGTTTCTGGAAAAGATGTTCTGCAAAGAATGGAGCAAATGGAGCCATATACTTACTTAAAGTTTTAAGAACAAAATACAATGTTTTCTTTGCATCTACATCTTCCTCTTTCAGTCTTTCCCTTGATCTTCTGACGTACCAAGTTGATAAGTCATCGACAAATTCTTTAAGTAATCGCACTGGTTCAAAAAGTTTAAACTCATCAAGATACTTTGTTCCAGAAGAAAGCATTTCATTGAGGCGAGACAAGATCCATATATCTAAAACATTTTCTGATGTCGGCATGTCATTACTTTCAAGTGAAATATCTCGGTAGAGATCATAGAAACTGTGCACATTAGAAACAAGATTAAATATCTTCTTCACTATTTCATCAACAGTTTTTTCATCAAAGTTTTTACTCTCTCCTGGTTGATTCACGCTGTACATCCATAGACGAAGTGCATCTACTCCATATTTATCAATCATCTCCCAAGGGTTCACAATATTTCCAAGACTCTTACTCATCTTCTTTCCTTCTTTATCAAGAATGTGTCCGAGACAAATTACATTTTTATACGCTCTCCCCTTGCCCATAAGTACACCTACTGCATGAAGTGTATAAAACCATCCACGAGTTTGGTCTATCGCTTCACTAATAAAGTCAGCAGGAAAAGCAACTTCCTTGGTAGAGAAAGGATAATTATCTTGTGCAAAAGGCATCGCTCCCGAATCAAACCACACGTCCATTACTTCTTTTGTTCGCTTGAGTATACTGCCGTTTTCACCAACCAGTTCGACGGTGTCTATGTATGGTCGATGTAAATCGAGCCGATACTCTTCATCGTGAGGAAGTGGTGCAAAGACTAATTCTTTGTAATGTCCTGGTTCGATAAAATTTACTCCTGGTGTATAGATTTTTTCTATTTCACTATCGAGTGCCCCTTCAGCCACACACTTCATAAGCTTTGCAGGTCCATCATGTGTCACCATCAAAATATTTTTACCTTCATACTTGCTTTCGGTTTCGTAGAGAAACTCGCCCACTCTTCTTTTTACTTCCATTAAGGTTTCAGCGCTATCAAATTTCTTAAAAATACGATCCTTAAATGTTGGATATATTTTTTCAAACTCACTCCATGGTTTTCCGGAGAGCACTCCAAACCGCTCTTCGTGAAGACGGTCATCGACAACTGCTTCCACACCAAGCACTTCAGAGGCAATACTTGCTGTTTCTGCTGTCCTTAAAATTGGAGAATGGATAATGAGATCAATATTTTCTTTTTTTAGTAGCCCTGCATTTTCTCTGACTAGTGCCCTACCCTTTTCTGTAAGCGGATGAACAGCTTCTTCGTCACTACTTAAAACTCCAGCCACATTATGACTCGCTTCTCCATGTCGCATCAAAAAATATTTGTTGCCAGATTTTTTGGTTTTTTCTTTGAGAGTTTTTATTGAATCAAGAATGAATCTTTCTTTACCGTCAGCACTTTCCCATACCGGAAGTGGTGTCCCCCAATATCGCTCCCTTGAAATCGCCCAGTCTTTCACTTCTTTAAGCCACTCACCAAATCGTCCATCTTTAATATAAGACGGCTCCCAATTTATTTTCTGGTTTTCTTCCATGAGAGAATCCCTGAGACTAGACATTTTTATATACCAAGAATCTCTCGCATAATAGATAAGTGGAGTTTTACACCGCCAACAATGTGGATATGAGTGTTCGTATTTTTCTTTCTTAAAGAGCAGTCCTCTGTGTGCAAGGTCTTTGATGACATCAATAGCAACGGCTTCATCTTTTACAAATCGTCCAGAAAACTCTCCACACCATTCTTTAAAAGTTCCATCCTCATTTACCGTGTGCATTTTTGGAAGTCCGACTTTTGTCCCAAGCGCAAAGTCATCTTGTCCATACATAACAGCGGTGTGCACGATTCCTGTTCCATCTGTTGTAGTAACAAAGTCAGCTCCATATACTCTAAAGGCTTTTGAAGCATCAATTCCTTTTTTCTCTAATTCATTTTTAAGAAATGGATAAAGTGGTTCATATTCTAAACCAACCAAGTCTTTTCCCTTAACCTCTTTGTAAGTAAAAGCCACCGAATGTTCGGCCTGCTCGTCACCTTGATCATGAGGAAGTATATGTTTAAGCATTTCCTCCATTCTTGATTTCGCAAAAATCAAAGTCTCTTTTTCGAATTTTACTTTCACATACTCAATCTCAGTCCCTACAGCCAGTGCAACATTCCCCGGTAAAGTCCACGGGGTTGTAGTCCATGCAAGAAAATAAGTCGGTAAGTCGTCAGTTGGTAAGTTAGTAAGTTTAAACTTCGCGTACACCGACAAATCTTTTACATCTTGATATCCTTGTGCGAGTTCGTGAGAAGAAAGTCCTGTCCCGCATCTTGGACACCATGGCACCACCTTGTAGTCCTTATATAGTAAATTTTTGTCTGCAACTGTCTTCACGATATTCCAGAGAGACTCGATGTAAGAATTGTGAAAAGTAAAATATGCATTTTCTTGATCAACCCAATATCCGATTCTTTTTGTAAATCTTCCCCAATCTTCAAGATAGGTAAATACACTTTCTTTACACTTTTTGTTAAACTCAGCAACACCAAACTTTTCGATGTCTTTCTTTGAGGTAAGTTTGAGTTCTTTTTCTACTTGAAGCTCCACTGGAAGTCCATGCGTATCCCATCCACCTTTTCTTCTGACATGAAATCCTTGCATGGTTTTGAAACGAGGAATAGCGTCCTTAAATGCTCTTGCTTCAAGATGGTGAATTCCTGGCTTTCCATTTGCTGTTGGAGGACCTTCAAAAAACACAAACTCACCTTTTGGCGAATCTTTTTTGAGTGTTTCTGCAAAAATATTCTTTTCCTCCCAAAACTTCAAGACCTCTTCTTCACGAAGTGCATGTGGGCTTTTTTCTGAATTTTTTTCTTGTTCTACCATAGATAAATAGATACTAGCATTTTTTCGGAAATGGATAAATGTTCTTCCTTGCTTTCCTTTGCTTATACGGTAGAGTTAATTTTTGAAACATCTCCATACTTATGCCTCATATCTCTCTCGAGTTCCTTGATACTAATGGGAACCAACACCCTTACGGAAATCTTATTCTACTTGCAAAAGACCTCATTTCTGCAGTAGAAGGAATAACTGAACTTAACATCGACAAAGACGCTGTGTCCTGTTCTCAAATCCAATCAACTTCACTCACCCCAACAAATAGGATAATTGCAAAAGTGTCCTGTCTATTGGCAAAAAAAGGTCGTGATGACTCAACCGTCGCTAAAGTTGCTAAAGTCGTAGCCGAAACGATAAAGAAGTACTTTCCAAAGTTTACTATTGAAGTGGTTGTTGAACCCTTAGTTCCCATGTCCTACATTATCACTCTCTAACGCCAGGCTTGTCCTCGGCGATTTTTATTTACCTACCAATATTGACTTTTTATATAGATATGATATAAATTTTTTTGAATGAACACGTCACACAACCAAATGTGGGTAACGAGTGGAACTCGTTTACCTTTAACCGCAGTGAGGAATGCTGCATCACTACTAACAATCCTGCTCTTCGTACTCACAACGATAAGCTACGGACAATACACCGGCTTCTCCTACTCCACCGGCCCCGACCGTTGGAGCTATATCGCTCAGGGTTCAGGACTAGAGCTGCCAGAAAACGGCACTCAATTCTTTGCGCCCTATACGCGATACCCGGCCAGCCAAAACTACTCAAACAGCCTGGAGTTGAGCATCTACACCCCCGCCGGACCAATCATCCCACCATTTCAGTTTCCCACTCCCGACAGTGACTGGAACATCAACCTCCATGCACCAAACAATGGGTTACTTGAAGAAGGGGTCTTCATCGCAACGAGATACCCATTTAACAGCCCTGATGTTATGGGGTTCACATGGTATGGAAACGGAAGAGGGCTAAACATCTCCACATCTTGGGTTGAGATATTGGAAGTCGAATACATCGGTGTTGGAGGACCACCAAGCAAACTAGCCTTTGACTTCGTGCAGTTTGAGGAAATCTCCCCTGCACAAAACCCAACACTTGAAACATCAAGATGGTCATTTGGCTCCTACCGGTACAACTCGAGCGTACCACTGAATGTTGTGCCGGAACCAAGCACCTCCATACTTGGGATGCTGGGAATGCTCCTTATAGCAAGACGAAAACGTCAAAGCTAATAACTACCAACTCTAACGCCAGGCTTGTCCTCGGCGATTTTTTATATTTAAGCACTATTGACTTTTTATATATTTATGTTAATATAGTAAAAAATACCCTCAGAAATCACAGAAACTCAACCAAGTCAAAAACTACCGAAATCATGAAAACAATCATCTCGCTCTTTACAGCGATCATCATCACCGCAGTCCTTTCGGGCTGCACAGGATCAGTCGACGGACGCATCACTGCATCCATCGGCTCAAACCGCCAAGGCAACCACGGAGGTGGACCAGTTTACAACGGGCTCCCCACCCCAACCATCCAGAGTCTCCGCTCCAGTGGCAGAGACGCCTCAGGAGTTGCCCGTTGGGCAATGGAGAACGGATATCGGCTCCAGGAGTCGAACGTTGTCAGGGAAGCCCGTCACTGTGGACCCTCTTGCGCGGTAACGCGAAAGAGTGTCCTTCAGAGGACTTGGGTTCGAACGACCCCTGTCCCTATGGCAACGCCCCCGCAATATCTTCGGGCGCCAAGTCCGGCGGACCAACTCTACCAGAGGCCAATCGGGGTAGACTGCTATAGTCCGATCTACCCGCCACAGT
>JANMMK010000108.1:0-3201 GCA_031373235.1 bacterium
ATTATCACTCCTGCTACTTTGTAGCTTTTCTTTTGTATCAATGCCGGCTTTAGTATCGGCACAAAACACTGGAACACAAACGACCAACCCCAACCAAACAAACTCAAACCAGAACGGAACAGGTGGTGGACTCAATCAAAATGGTCAAACCACAAACACTGGAGGCACCAACACAAATACCACTTCTACTCCTGGAGCAGGACAATCTTTAGCAACAAGCGCAGCAAGCTGTAGTGTGGGTAGTTTACTTGGAAACATCGTTGGGGGGACACTTGGAGCAGTTCTTGGAAGTATTACTGGTGCAGCAGGAGACTTTTTGAAAGATTTAGGAAAAGATGCTACCAGTGAATATACAAATCCTTCGGCTTATATGAGAGTAAAAGTTGAAGCTCCGACACTAAACACAAAAACAGACAAAGGCAACCAACTCACCGCAAACCAAGTACAAAAAGAAGTTGACTCATCTGCAAACAACGGCTCTATTTGGGATGGAATTGTGGACAGTATTAGTGCCCCAGGTCTTGATGCTATTGGATTTTGTATCGCAAACGAAATGATCAGGTACATCGCAGACTCAACTATTGCTTGGATAAATAATGGTTTTGAAGGAAGTCCGGTTTTTGTTGATAACCCAGAAGGATACTTTAATAACATTGCTGACAGAGAAGCAAGTGCATTTATTCAATCTGTTGCAGGAAAAGCTACTGAAGGAGCTTTTGGAGGAGCAATAGATATTTGTAAACCCTTTAAGGTCCAACTTTCTATAGATACTATCGGTGCTTACAACTCAAGATATCCAAAGCAGGGAGGACAAAGACTCAACTGTACCTTAGATAAATTGAAGAGTAACTACGAAGGATTCACCGGGGGAGATTGGAATGCTGGTGGTTGGCAAGGTTGGTTTGAAATTCTAAAAGATGAAAATAATATCTATGGATCAAGAATTTTAGCCCAAAATGAACTCAATGCTCGTATCGACACCAAAAAAAACACCGCGGTAGTTGAATTAAACTGGGCCAAAGGATACAAAAACTTTAAAATTTGTTTGGTTGACAAACTACCCGATGGGTCTTGCCCAAACTCTGCAGTAAACGAAAAAACAACGACGCTCGGAGGATACATAGAAAACCAAGTGAACTCTAGAGGAGCATCAGGACTAAAACGACTAGAAATAGCTGACGAGTTTGATGAAATCGTCTCAGCACTTGTAAACGAACTCATAAAAATTGCAGTCAACAAAGCCTTTGAGAACGACGACGGTACACAAAAATAATTCCTACGCCCTAACAAAAAACTCTTTTTTTATTTTGCTTTTTCACGCCATATTCTATCCACAAAAAACCTTAACTATTCAAGGACTCTGCTGTATAATTTACTGTGCATGCAATTCTTTAAAGAGAAAGATATTTTTTCTTCCGGAAAAAAAGTATTACTTTTTTTTATTCTATTTTCTTTCTTAGTAATACCTTTTAAAACTAACGCCAACGGAACATACTCAATCCCATCTGACAAAAGCACCGTCTGTGGATATTCCGTCTATAACGCTTCAAAAGACGAAAGAATTATTGTAGGAGGGGGAGCAACGAACGACAGAACTGCAGGAGAATCAATTTATGATCCCGACGGAGCAAATGCTCTTGATATGAATGCAGTAGAACTCTACAACCGTTTTAATCAATCAGGAGTTACTTCAATGGAGTTAGACGAGGTGTCCTCTATTGGGCCAAGAAATAAAGCGCAAGGACATGGTTTCGTGCAGGGAAATAAAAATGCAGTGATGGTCTTTACTTGGGAAGACGGAAGTGAAAATCATATTTTATCTCACATTATATTCAAAGATAAAGACGGTGATATAAAAGTACTCGAAAAACAAACGCCCACAACAGAAGCTGGACTACCTAGTGGAATTGCACAAAGCGATGAAGTAAAAACAAGGGAATGTTTAGACGCTTTAGGAACAAGAACAGGTGTTCCTGATCTTGTTGATCAATTTTTAGGAAATGCGTCACAAAACAATCAAAATGCAACAAACAACGCAATAAACCTTCACAACCAAGACGCCTGTGATGTTATTTCGACAGGCACAGGAAATAGTCGGAAAATGATCACATCAACTGAGGAATCGACATCTTACAACTCAGGAACTTACGGTACTGGCCCAAAGGTTTATACAGCCAACCCATACTACGAAAGTCAAAAAAAATTCTTAGCATTGAGTCAAAGTGAAAAAGAAAAATACTACCAATATGTTTGTAAAGACCAACTAGCTGGAAAAAAGCCAAGTCAGGAGGTTAAAAATATTGCGGGCAAATTAGGTAACCTATACGGAGATAACGTTTGGGATAATGGAAAAAAGAAAGAAAGAGATGAAAAATGGAAAGCCGACCAAACTGCTTTAAACAGAAAAATTGAATCTACCTACATCAACCAAGCTATAAGTGGGGGAGAGTGTAAACTCACATCATTAGGTAACTGTCTAATGCAATTGCTTTATTACATTCTTCAGGCTTTTGCTTTTCTACTTGGAGTAGTGGGACAAATATTTGAGTTTATAATTCAAAAAACGGTGGTTGAATTAAAAAGTTTTATTAACGAACTAGGTGTTATAGAAGGTGCGTGGACCACCTTTAGGGACTTAGCCAACATCGCATTCATTTTTATTCTCCTCTACCTTGGAATTTCACAAATACTTGGACTTGACGAACACGGGGTAAGACACACTTTATCTAAATTAATCATCTTTGGCATACTCCTAAACTTTAGTCTTTTCTTTACTAAAGTTGTCATCGACACATCCAATATATTAACTTTAGGATTTTATAATAAAATTGAAATCAGAGACTCTGACGGGGCTAAATTAGGACTAGGCCAAACATTCATGAGTATCTTTAGAATTCAAGAAATTTACGTTGGCGGACAAAAAGTAAATCTTACTAATGGTGCATCTTCGGAAATAGGAGCAAGAGTATTCGCTGGATCTGAAAACCCAATAACAGTATTTATTATGGGAATCATTCTTATACTAGGAGCTATGGTATTTTTTATCGCAGCAAGCTTCCTATTTTTGGGAAGGGTTATTGTCTTTATATTTGTACTCATGACTTCTCCTCTCGCCTTCGCCGGGATGATTTTACATGCCAGTGAACATGAGGTGCAACATCTTTGGTGGAGCAACCTACTCAAAAACGCCGTCGTAGCCCC
>JANMMK010000029.1:0-6935 GCA_031373235.1 bacterium
CCCTCTTCTTTCCCTCCTATTGCATCAGTTGATACATATTCCACTCCTCCGTAAATCACCATGAAGAGTGCTAGTGCTGTAGCCACTCCTACTCCAAACTTATACAAATTCTGAAAGTACGTAGAAAGACTCTTATCACTATTTCCAATCCCCTCTCCATCAGTAAGTCCGGGGATGGGGGCGAGGGGTATGTAACCTTCCGCATTTGTGTGTAAAATAAAAAAAGGTCCAAAGAGAAAAAGAAGTACGAGACTTAACTTAGGAATTATTTTAAATAGACAAGGAAACATTTTCTTGCATGTTAGGTTTAGTAAAATCTAACTCTAAACTTTTTGTTGCTTCTTGGAGGAAGCTTTCTTTGTGTCCAACCCTTAGAAAAATGCGAGAAGTACCAGATTCTTTTGTTGCGTTTCTAAGTGTGATACCAGGTCTCTCTTTTGAAGAAAATACTTTTTGGTCGTTTATAAACCATTCGTAAGTTAGTTTGAAGTCTTTATCATCAGTACCAAAGAAGTAAGGCATGGCGACAAAAGAATTTTCAATTTGTGCAGTTGCTACTTTTGATCCAATACTTCGGTTAAACAATATGCCGTAAGCAGGATTGTTTTCATAAAGAAGGATACTTGGAAGTATAAAAGGTATATCAAGGTAGTTTTTTGCTTTTGCGCCGTCGTCCCCACTTGCTTCAACAAGAATATTAAATGGTTTAAGTAAGATGCCTCCACGTGCTCTAAAAAAATTTTTACCATATCCCACAGCGTCACTTACTATTTCACCTTCGTTTCGCCATTTGTAGGTAACTGTGCCTGGTTGCATGAATTTTCCATTCCCATCTCTAAAGTCAGGAATTGCCGCTACTATGACTTCTTCCTCGGGAGAAAGGAATGCTTTTCCTTTATAAAAAGGAGGTGTGTAAGTTCTTGCTTCCCAGATAACATCAAGTGCTTGAGGATATAGTGTGAATACTTTTTCTACAGGAACTCCATTTATAGGTAAGATGCTAATTTCAACTATTGTTTTTTTTCCTATAGCACCAGTCGTTACTACTATTTTTTCTTTTGCTCTACCCTTTTCTGTAATTACACCGTTTACTTTCCAAACGATATCAGCTTTAGAAAGGTCGGTGCCGTATGCTTCAAGAGAAAAAGTAACATCAGTATTTGGCCCGGGGAATTTTGGTTCCACGTTTATATAAATCTGCTCTTCAATTTCTTGTACTTGTGCAGGAATGGAGTAGCTCTGGGCAAAAGAATTGATAGGTAGGATAAAGGATAAAAGAATCAATATTTTCAAAAAATACATAATCTTATTATATCAAAATATTAGAAATTCTAGTATTAACTTAAGCTCCTATATTTTCGTAAATTATTCCCCAAAAAACTCTTCTTTTTCAAAAAAACCACCAGAATTTTTCATATTTTTGATATGATCGTGTACTTTTTCTAATGCGAAGTTAAATATTCTAACAAGTTTTTTTTCTTTATGGTGAATCATAAGCACAATAATGGTATTAGCTGGAATTATTGACACCCAAGGAATTATTTCAATAAGAGCAGCTTGTATATATCTTTTCCATAACCATTTTATTGCACCTTTTTTCCACCATTTTCCTTTTATTTTATGGTGGCACCACCTGAATAAAATAATAAATATTATAATATTTATTATTTTTGTAACTAGAATGCCTGCGATAGTGTAGTCAAGGCTGTCTACGACATCTTTAAAAATAGAAATAATAAGAATTAAAAAAGGAAAACCAGGTCTTTCTGCTGGTTGACTGTCAGTAAATTTTTGGTGTCCCTCAACTTTATATCCTAAGGGTACTTTTTTATTTTCTAACTTATTTTCCATTTAAGTTTTTCGTGTCTTCGTTAAGTAACTTTCTATTTAAAATAGTGCCAACAACATTCATTAAAAAACCAAGGAGTATTATTCCAAGAAATCTTGAAATGAAAGAGACTGCTATTGCAACGTTTGATGTTGGTGTTGTTGTTATGGTGCTATCCTCTAGAATAGTGCTGGTAACCCATAAAATTGTTTCAGGGATGTTTCTAAACCCAGGTTGATGTTGTTCGAAGGCGTATACTAGTGTTCCAAGAATTATCACTACTGATATAAATGCAACTATATATATCTCTAAATCGATACCAAAAAATTTTGTAGAGGACTTTCTGTTTGTTTTTTTGTATTTGTTAATTTTAAGTAATCTGAGTATTCTTAAAAACCTAAGGATTCTTAATGCTCGGCCACTTTTTAAAAAAGTTAGGTTTGTTAGATGTAGAAAGCTTGGAATTATTGATAGTAAATCAATGATTCCAAAAAAACTAAATATATATTTGGTTTTTTTTTCTGTTCCTAATATTCTTCCAATATACTCAAGAGAGAAGACAGAAATTGCAAGGTATTCTACAAATAAAAATAGTGAATTGTATTTTTGAAATGAGGCAACAGACTCAAGAATCATTGCTGAGATAGAGACAATGATAAGGATAGATAAAAAATCATTTACCAACGAAAATAGCCGTGTTTTCTGTTGGTAGAACATTTTGTTAAAAATAGACAGCATATATTTTCTATTTCATTCCTTCTTCAAATTCTTTTTTCGCATTTTGGATAGCGAGTACCTGAGAAGGGTCTGAGGTAATGATTTGATCTTCTGTGTAAGAAGCGATGATTTTAATAGCTACGTGTTTGAGGCCAGCAAAGAAAATGCCCTCCCCTACATCACTTTCAAGAAGTAGGAATTTTTCTTCATCAGTGAGGTTGAAAGTGTGTTGTACGCTATCAATAGAAGAAGGAGATTGCTTCAAAAGTATTTGGATAGAAGAGTTGGTGATAATCGGTAATCCGTAAGGAGATTTTAGGAAGTCTTCAACGTCTTGGGTGATAGTAGCAAGTCCTAAATAGTATTTTCGACATCTCTTTGCAAGACCAAGAAGAAAAGATGCTGTGTCTTCTGACTTCATCATCCACCAGGCTTCATCAATAACAAGAATTCGTTTTTTTAGTTTTTGTCTAATGGCGTTCCATATGTAGTGAGTCACTATATACATGGCAACTGGTTTGAGCTCGTCTTCCATATCTCGAAGTGAGAATACAATAAACTTTTTGTTGATATCAACGTTTGTTGGTCTGTTTATAAATCCTGCCCAAGTTCCTTTAGTATATTTTTCTAGTCTTTGTACTAAAGACGACCCCCCTTCCATACCAGCAAGCACTAATTCGAAGTCTGAAAGTAGTGGTGGCTCAACGGCTGAGAAATCTGATTCAGGAGTAATATCTTTTAGGGCGTATGTTTCACTAATTGCTTTATCAATAATCGCATCTTCTTCAGGGGATAGCCCTCCAAGCATAATTCGAAAGAGCCCAACAAGGTTGATGATGTTTGATCTAAGTACATCTGCAGGTGCTTCATCTTCACGGGGGGTTGGTAAGTCAAAGGGGTTTATATGGTGTTCTGAAGTAAGAGAAATATTAAAGTATCTTCCACCAGTTGCTTCAGAGAGATATTCGTATTCTTTTTCGGGGTCAATAACAATCACATCAATGTCGAACATGAGAGACCTGAGAATCTCAAGTTTTGTGGCGTAAGATTTTCCACTTCCCGCCTTTGCAAAAGTCACGGAGTTGTAGTTTTCAAGTGAAAATCTATCAAAAAGAATGAGGGACGAATTGTGTCTGTTGATACCATAAAGAATGCCTTTGTCAGAAGTAAGGTCGAATGAAATAAAAGGAAAAATACTTGAAAGTGGAGAAGTATTTAACTTTGAGTTTATGTTTAATTCGTCTTTGGCAATTGGAATAACACTCCTGAAGGCTTGTTCTTGTTGGAATAATGCTGGCTTTATATATACAAGTTTTGCTTCAAGAATAGATTTGATCTCAGATTCAATTTTGTCTAATTCTTCGTTTGTGTTGGCATACAAAGTAAGGTATAAACCAACATCAAAAATTTTCTCTTGCGCTTGCTGGAGCTGATCTCGTAGTTGTTCGAGGTCTTGGTAAGCAGTATCAAGTACAGGGTCTCTAACGAGTCCTTTTGACTCTCTCATATATATCTGACTTTGTACCTCAGCAACTTTCTTTTGGAAACTTTTTAATATTTGAGCGGTATCGATAGGGTGTATAAAAATTGAAATATCAAAAATTTGGTCAAGGTTAATAATTGGTGCAAACCAACTTTCTGTAAGGAAACGAGGATATGAAATAACAAAGAAGCTTCGCGCAATCTTGTCCCCTAGGTTCAGTTCTCTTGGTGTCACTTTAAGGGCAGATGGAGCGATGACGTCTTTAAGTTCTAGTACTGCAGAGTCGTAAATTTCTTGTGGCAGAATTGCTGTCACAGGATTGGCTGATTGCGTATTTTTTTTACCTAGAATGTCATTTAGTATTCCCATCTTAGTATAGTTTTTAGTTGGTAGTTTGTAGCTTGGAAATTAAACTACTTAACATTTTTGATACTTCTTCTAATAGTAAGTCACATTCATTATATCTCACTATTTCTCCTAAAGATATTTTCTTGCTAAGGTAAAGTTGTGTTTCAAGTTCTGCTCCTGAACCGTGAGCCATTCTCAAGAACTGCGTGAAGTCTTTTTTAGTTGACCTGCGAGATCCTTCTGCAATGTTTGAAGGTATTGAAACAGCCGATCTTCTCATTTGCGAGATAAGTCCAAAAGTTTCTGACTTAGGGAAAGTGTTCGTGAGATGAAATACTTTTTCTGCGAGCAAGACACTTTTTTGCCAAACGATTAAATCTTTAAAGTTTTGAATTTTCGTACTCATTTTTCTACCAACTATAAACTAATCACTAAAAACTCCCTCCCCTATCTCGCTACTTGTGTTACGTTAATTGGTTTTTCTGTATCTCCTGGGTTGAAAAGTTTGTAGTACAATTCCACCAACTCTTCAGTTCCGAGTGGCACTGATCTCACACCTAGACGAGTAAGTCCTTGCACTACTACTTCAACTCTTTGTTCCAATTGGACTCTGTTTTCTTCAAAGTTTTCGTTGTCTCTTTTTTGTTCACTACCCTTCTTGTTACCAAATAACTTTCCTAAAACACCTCCTTGACCCTGAATAATAGAAGGACTATAAGGCACTGCAATAAAAAAACTTTTTGTCATGATGTTGACTGTTTCTGTAAAACTTTTGATGAACTCCATGTATTCTCTGGTCTGAATTTTTAAGAGTTCGTTTTTTTGTTCTTTCAGTACGTTCGTTAAAAGTCCAATATATGGCTTTATATCTAGCTTTCTCGATTGAGAAAAAATCTGCATTGAAAAGTTTATAGCATTGAGAAAATTTTGAAACTGAAAAATAATCGCCTCTTGTTCCTCTCTGCTTTTGAGAGCAAAGTTTACTGAAGAAGTCATTATGACCGATACCAGCGTACCATCTTTTAGTACAACTACTCCGTCACGTACTTCTTTTATTGGCACAAAATCTTGAGAACTAATTGACATGCTTTTTATTATATCCTTGTTTACGCTTTCTTCACAGTTTAATTTTGTGCAAAAAACAAGAGTGGTTCTTGAATATTATTGCCTAAGGAGGTCGGCAGAAAGTCCTTTGAAAGCTGATAGCTCGTCAGGGTTTTCTTTCTTTTTTCGGGTGTTTGAAAGCTCTTCTCTATTTTTAAGTCCCCCGTGTTCTTTAGAATAAATACTTTCATTGATATCAAGACTCCAAGTAAGGTCCTTTAGTCTCGATTCTGAGAGTCTTGGAAGTGAAACCAATGCTCCTGGTGCTAGTGCTTCAGTGTCTGTTCCTTTTGACTCTCTTTCCCCTTTTTTCCAAATATATAGCTTTTCGCTAAGTACATATCTTACCGCCGATTCAAGCATCGCAATAAAAGGTCGGTTGTTTATTTTCTTGAAAGCGAGTGCCAAAGAAAAAGCTCCAACAGGTACAATGATAAATACTCCAAGAAAAAAACCTAGAAACCTGTATGCAAGGTAACACATGGCTCCCCCACCGAGTAAGAACACAAACTGTTTAAAGGTTAGTGGGCCAAATATTTTATCTTCTATTTCTATGAATTGTGGAACTTGGTATTGCATGACTCGTTAGTAGTTTTAATCTTACTAGATATTAGGGTTCTTTTTAGTTTATCTGTTCTCTGTATGGGTCGATGATGGTAGAGGAAGTAGAAGAAGGCTCTGGTTTGTATTTGGTAGGTTCTAGAACATGAGGAGAAGTCGGAAGTACTTCTTTACTACCAACTACAAACTGTTCACTACCAACTTCCCTAAACGGATCTTTTATTTTTGTCTTAACCTCAGAGAGTGCTTGGAGTTTTGGAGAAACAGGTGAAGAAGTGGATAGTGGGTAGCCTGCCTGCCGGTCAGGCAGGTTGATAGTGGATAGATTAGGGACCGGGGAAGTTGGTAGAACAGGAACAGGAGCAGAAGTTTGTAGAGTTTCTTTCTTAATATCAACCACCAACTTCTCACTACCCACTTCTTTTTTACTACCAACTACAACCTGTCCACTACCAACTTCCTTGGCTTTTTTCATCGTTACCACATGACTGAGCTTATCTTCTCCGAGCGAACTCAAAAGACGTGCTCTTATGTCGGCAGAAACAGTAGAGGAAGTGGGTAGTTTGTAGTCTGCCTGCCGGTCAGGCAGGTTGATAGTGGATAGATTAGGGACAGACGGAGAGGGGGCAGAAGTTTGTAGAGTTTCTTTCTTACTATCAACTACCAACTTCTCACTACCCATTTCTTTTTTACTACCAACTACAAACTGTTCACTACTAACTGTTCGCTGTCCACTACCAACTTCCTGTCTCCGTACTACCGGATGAGGATTTTCTATTTCAGACAGTATGTCGGCTTTAGATAATGTCTCGTGGTGAGTATCATTTTCGTCGATAGTAGAAATTGTTCGCGGTTTGTTCGGTGCTTCATCTTTGAATGTTTTAAGCATCTCTG
>JANMMK010000046.1:0-4703 GCA_031373235.1 bacterium
TCCCTCTTCCTCGTCCCATGCTTCATTCTAAAGATTTAGATTTTTCTTTTTCAGGATTAAAAACAGCAGTGCTCTATACTGTCCAAAAAATTGAAAACATAACAAACGAAAACAAAAAAAGTTTAGCAAAAGAATTTGAAGATGCTGTCACAGAAGTCTTAGTCTACAAAACAGCAAAAGCTATCGAAGTCCACAAACCAAAAACACTTATCCTAGCAGGTGGCGTGTCAGCCAACAAAAACATCAGAAAAGAAATCCAAAAACTCGCCAAAAAGCAGAAAATAAAACTACTACTTCCAAAACAAAAACTCTCAACAGATAACGCGCTCATGATTGGAGTCGCGGGATACCTCAATATAAAAAGCAAAAAAGCAAAAACACCGAAAAAAGCTAACGGCAATCTCTCTTTATAAAACAACTCTTTTTTGCTAGAATTGGCCTCATGAATCCCGTTAGAAGTCGCGAGTCGCAATAAAATCAATAACAATGATGAAAATAGATATAAAAATTAACAGTTTAAACAAAGTCGGCCGACGAGTGATCGCGACCTACTTCTAACGGGATGAACGAAAAATTCCTTAAACCATATAATCCGCAAGATACTGAAGGAACTATATACAAACTCTGGGAAGAGAGTGGTTTTTTTAATCCTGATACTTGTATAGAAAAAGGTGTTACAAAAGCAGATGCGCCAGCGTTCACAATCGTCATGCCCCCACCGAATGTCACAGGACAACTCCACATGGGACACGCCATGATGCTCACGGTCCAAGACATCATGATCAGATATAAAAGAATGCAAGGATTTAAAACTTTGTGGCTTCCAGGGACCGACCACGCTGCCATTGCAACACAAAGTAAGGTACAAAAACATAACCACAAAACACAAGCAAAAAACCTAAACGACCTTGGGCGAGAAGAAATGCTTCGGCGTATTAATGAATTTGCCAAAGAAAGTCACGACACTATCGCAAGTCAGATACGCGCCATGGGAGCAAGTTGTGATTGGTCTCGTGAGGCTTTTACTCTTGATGAAAAAAGAAATGTTGCGGTAAACACTGTATTCAAAAAAATGTATGATGATGGACTTATTTACCGAGGACATCGTATCGTCAACTGGGATCCAAAAGGACAAACAACAATCGCTGATGACGAAATTGTATATGTTGAGGAAAAAACAAAATTCTACTACTTCAAGTATGGACCTTTCACTATTGGTACATCAAGGCCAGAAACAAAGTTTGGAGATAAATATGTGGTAATGCACCCAGATGACGCTCGCTACAGTGCATATACACACGGACAAAAACTAACTGTCGAATGGATTAACGGACCAATCGAAGCAACAATCATAAAAGACGATTGTATCGACATGGAGTTTGGAACAGGAGTTATGACCATCACTCCTTGGCATTCAACTGTAGACTTTGAAATCGCAGAGCGACACAAACTAGACAAAGAACAAATTATCGACAAATATGGCAAACTCCTTCCTATCGCGGGCGAAGCATTTTCAGGACTTAAAATAAAAGATGCTAGAGAGAAAATAGTAGCAACACTCGAAGCAAAAGGTCTGGTAGAAAAAATCGAGGATTACACACACAACATTGCAACCGCAGAACGGACTGGTGGTATCATCGAACCACAAATCATGAATCAGTGGTTTATTGCTGTGAACAAAGAGTTCGCTCTTCCCCACTCAAATATTTCTGGCATTCCAAGTGGTAGTAAAACTACTCTTAAGGAGCTTATGCGAAAAACCATTACCGAAAAACAAATCAAAATAATTCCTGAGTATTTTGATAAAACATACTTTCATTGGGTAGATAATCTTCGTGACTGGTGCATTAGTCGTCAAATCTGGTACGGACACAGAATTCCCGTTTTTTATAAAGGAGATAAAATAGTGGTGGGAGAAAAACAGACGGAAGAAGGTTTTGTGCAAGATGAAGATACGCTCGATACATGGTTCTCATCTGGGCTTTGGACATTCTCAACATTGGGATGGCCTGAAGAGACAAATGATTTCAAAACTTTTCATCCAACAGATGTTCTCGAAACCGGATACGATATTCTATTCTTTTGGGTAGCGAGAATGATCCTCATGACTGGCTATGTACTCGGAGACATTCCATTTAAAACTGTTTACCTAAACGGCATTGTTCGTGATGCTAAGGGACAAAAGTTTTCTAAGTCTCTTGGAAACGGCATCGACCCGCTCGATGCAGCTCGCGAGTTTGGAGCTGACGCCGGACGAATGGCGCTTATATACAGCACTGCTCCAGGAACAGACAGTAAAATCTCAAATGATAAAATAAAGGGATACAAACACTTTGCAAACAAACTATGGAACATCACTAGATTTGTGCTCACCAGTACCGAAGGCACAACAATCGACTGGAACTTTCAGGCGTGGAGTGAAAAAGACAAAAATCTCATTGAAGAAAGATCAAAACTACTCGCAGAAGTCACAAAAGAATTTAATGAATACCTCTTTCACATTTCTGCAGAAAAAATATACCAATATATCTGGACTCGCTTTGCTGATGTCATTTTAGAAGAAAGTAAAAAAATATTTACGGATGGCACCGAAACAGAAAAAATCTCTCGAAAACAATTCTTACTTCACACACTAGAAGTAAATCTGAAATTAATGCATCCTTTCATGCCTTTTGTTACAGAAGAAATTTGGCAGAGCATGAACCTGTTTGCCGACAAGGCAGGCAAAAACACTCTCCTCATGACCGAAAAGTGGCCATCTTAACTTCTAACTAAAAGCACTCTAAGTTATACTTACTACATGCTCAGTATTGATGTATTACTTTACTCACTTTTAGGAGGAATTATTCCTGCAATATTTTGGCTGTCATTTTGGCTCAAGGAAGACAGGCACCACGAACCAAGAAAAAAAATCCTTGGGACTTTCTTTACTGGTATGCTTATGGTGTTCCCTGCGATTATTTTGCAACAAATAGTTAGCCTTTACTTACCAGAATACACTTTTACTACCTTTATATTTTGGGCATTCATAGAAGAAGTTCTTAAATGGTCTGGAGCATTCTTAATTGCCCTTAGAAGCCGTTTTAATGACGAACCAGTTGATTCTATCGTGTATCTGATTACCGCAGCTCTTGGCTTTGCAGCACTTGAAAACACTCTTTTCTTAATAGAACCCCTTACTAAAGGACATCATCTTATTGGAGCGGCAACATCAGGACTTCGGTTTATTGGAGCGAGCTTACTCCACGTACTTTCCTCTGGAGTTGTGGGTACTGCACTTGCGTTTGCGTTTTATAAAAACAAACTATCTCAATCTATATATTTTTTTGTTGGTATACTACTCGCCACGCTGTTGCATGCACTCTTCAACACGTTTATAATTAGTTTCGAAGATAGATTACTCTTTATATTCTCAAGTGTTTGGATAGGCATCATCTTGGTACTTGTGATTATAGAGAAGATTAAAAAGATAAAAAATATTGCACATATATGAAAGAAAAAAGATCATTTTTTAGAAAAATAGCTGGAGCCATTGCACCTGAAAGAGACTCATATGAAGAAGACGAGTCTTCATCGCTACCAGTTCCAGAAAAAAAACATTGGATTGACCCTGAGGACGATGAGGGCCAACTAACCGTTGACGTATACGAAACACCTCACGCCATCATTATTAAAACCATTGTTGCTGGAGTAAAGAAAGAAGACTTAGAGATAGCACTCTCAAGAGATATGGTAACTATCCGTGGACACAGACAAGTAGAAGAGCACATAGAAGAAAATGACTACTTTCATAAAGAACTTTACTGGGGAGTATTTTCTCGAACAATCCTCCTTCCTCACGAAGTAGATATTGATGAAGCAGAAGCAACTGAAAACCAAGGACTCCTTACACTCAAACTTCCAAAAATCGACAAAGAACGAAAGGCAAAAATTAAAGTAAAGTCTCTATAAAAAAATCCCCTACCTTTTTTAGTGGTGGGGTGATATGAGATAAAAGAGTTCGGAACCTAGTGAGAACTTTCGGGATGTTTCGTCATCTCGTCGACCTTTCGGGCGACAAAGACTAAGCCAGTTTCCTGATTTTTCCCAAAGAGGAGCTTTGTCCCACTTTGCTTTCCTGGCGACATGAGCAACCTTTCTACTCTTGGTAATCAAAAATGTCGACGCGCCCTCTGGAACAAGTTTTGACACTCGTTCAAAAATAACTCCAGAGAGACCGAGTTGTCTAAATTCAGGATGCACCCACATTGTACCAAGTTCATACCAATGATCTTCGACTGTCGGCCACAGAGCAACAAAACCAACAATCTGCTTTTTCTTGATATGAAAATAGCAGAGTTTTCTTTTCTTGAGATCCCTCAAAACATCCACCGTAATTCTTGACGCTAGAATCCTTTCCTCTTTTATCAAATGAGCACGAAGCTCCTTGAGTCTTTTCAAAGTAACTTTCACGAATTTGAATGATAAAGAGTTTTTGAGGTATGTCAATAAAAAAGATCTTACGGTGACTTTTCTGAAAGCAGGATCTCGACCTCAACTTTAAATTTGTCAGTCACAAATTTAAAGTCTGGTCACCGGTTTTTACTTCGGCCATTGCTATAGCTTCAATGTAAAAACCGTTCGAGCCCGCACGGAAAGTGTTCAAACACTTTCCTCCTCGGCACAAAAAAGAAAAATCTCAGACAAAATTGTCTGAGATTTTT
>JANMMK010000062.1:0-6069 GCA_031373235.1 bacterium
TGTGCTACTACTCTTTTGTGCCAAAAGATTCTTCTGTTGATTTTTCTTCCGATGTTGAAAGTTTTTTTGCATTTGAAGATGATGGTGGTGAAGTGGAAATTGAGCTTATTTCAAAGAGTCAGAAAGGCAACGCGGTTGAGATGTTTTTTAGAATGAGGGATGCATCGAGTACTGCCCTTGGAAAAATGATTGGAGAAAATAATAACAACGGTACTTACTCAATGGTTGGTTCATTCGCAGAAGAACAAGAAATATTGAATTATAAAGAAGAGAATGCCCTTAAGGTCTTTGAAGTTCCGTTTACTCGACCTGCGCAAGGTGTTATTTATAGTGATTCAGACATTGAGTCCAGTATCGTCGAGCATAAAGGTCAGTTTGTGTGCGGAGACAAGACTTTGTCTGCAGATTTTCCAGTTACAAGAATGTTATTAGAGAGGAAGCAAGAAGAGAATGGTGTGTATGCTGATAACTGGTTTTCTCTTACGACAGGAAAGTCAGGTGTTGGAGTGACTTGTTTTCATATTCCAAACGATGGGACACCGGAGTCTCTTGGAAAAGACTGGTATAAAAGCTATCACTTCGATGTTAAAAATATTACCAATACGGAATTTAGGAAAGACGGTATTATTGTGGTTGATACAAAAAGCGAAGACGGGAGTAATTTTTCTAAGAGTTTTTATTTTACTGACAATTTTGGTGCCCGAAAAACAATTTCTGTCGGTATCGTTGATGAAGAAAAGAATATTCCAGAATGGGGTAAGAAAATGTTCGATTCAATTTCTATTAGGAATACGTTTAACAGATAATATATATGTTTGAAGATCCAAACAAAAGAACAGAGTTTCTACTTCTTCCGGAAGCATACCAGAGAGCCGAAAGATTCTTAGAGGAGAAGAGAATAAATATAGATGAATTTACTTCTCTCTATGGTGAGGCCACTATTGCCGGAGACAAGAAGAGGCTTGCAGAGAGAGAGTTACAAATCAAGGATTTATTTGCTGAGGATCCAGAACATAAGCAAGAAAATACTCTTAAGCTTGCAACAGTTTTTCACGCAATAACAGTTAATAATGCAAGTTGGTTTGGTGTGACCACAAACACTACGGTGCACGCAACAACAAGATTTGACGACGTGTTTCACGGAGTTGATGCAGTGGTAGAAAAGAATTCTCCTGAAGGGTCGACGCACCTTGGCCTCGCGATTGATGTAACCTTTGGACACAGTGCTAAAAAGAAAATAGAACATATAAAAAATCATATTGATCATGAGTCACTTACTCGAGTGAAGTATTTTAAATCAGAAACCAAAGGATTTCGTGGAGAAATTTCAGAGCTTCCTTCGGTGGTGGTCGGGGTCAGTGGAGATACGGTAAAAGAACTCGCGAATCTTTTTGCAAGAAATGAAGATGGGGCACTCGAACTCCACCAAGTACAGTTTCAAATTCTTGATCAGATATTACTTCAATGCGAGTACTTTGCTTCTTATGCAGAAAGTAAAGGACTAACACATTTAGCTGAAAAATATAAGAAAGTAAGTGCTTTTATTTCACAATCGTATAATCTCAGTAAAAAATTAGTTGAAGGTGGAGATAAAGGAGTGAGAGATGGTTTCCATCAAGAGTTACTCCAAGTGTTGGGTCAAAAATAGTATGAAAAAAGTTTCTCTGGAAATCAAAAAATACGTAGAAGAAAGAGGGTGGGATAACTTACTTCCGTCTGACATCGCAAAATCTATTTCCATAGAAGCAAACGAGCTTCTCGAACTTTTTCAGTGGGAAAATTTTTCTAAAGATGTAATCAAGAAAGATAAAAAGAAGGTGAAGGAAATCTCTAAAGAAGTTGCCGATGTGATGATTTATTGTTTTGAAATGGCACGTCATCTTGATTTCGACATGGAGAAAGCTGTGCTTGAAAAACTAGAACACGCGAAGAAAAAATATCCTGTAAAAATTTTCAATAAAAATGTTCCAAGAAATGACAAAAAAACACAAGAGTTGTACTTGAAGATTAAGAAGGAGTATAGAAAAAGTAAATAGTACTTTCCTCAAGTTGTGGGTCGGGAGGTAAGAAATCTATTGTATATTAAAGAACTAAGGTATAATACTTAGTATAGGTACTTCTCAACTATGCAACAACATAAATATACTTTAATAAAACAAAAAGCATTGGAGATGCGTGCAAAGGAAATGAGTTATAGTCAGATTAAGTCTTTACTCGGTCTCAGTAAAAGTACACTTAATGCGTGGCTAAAGGATATGCCGTTGTCTAAACAAAGGATAGATCAGTTAAGAGGACATAGTGCCCAAAGAATAGAAAGATTTAGAAACACGATGGCAGTAAAGCAAAGTGTTAAAAAACAAATTGCTTATAAAGAAGTTTCAAAAGATATTGGCGAGTTAAGTAAAAGAGAAGTTTTTCTATCAGGCCTTTTTTTGTATTGGGCTGAAGGGGGAAAAACTAAAAGTAGTACTATTGTTCTCACAAATACCAATCCGACTATGTTGAATTTTTATATACATTGGTTAAGTTTACTTGGTGTTTCTAAAGATAAATTAAAAATAAATTTACATCTTTATTCTGATATGTGTGTCGATAAAGAAATTACTTTTTGGTCTAGGACACTTGGTGTATCGAAGTCACAATTTCGAAAGCCTTATGTAAAGAAAAGTTTACTAAAAAATATTAACTATAAGAATGGATTTGGTCATGGTACTTGCTGTGTCGTGTACGACAACAAGCCGATGTGTGACTATGTACTTATGGGTCTAAAGAGGATTCAGGATTTATTTAACTGATTCGTTTTCTGTTTTTGTGCGCGTGGAAGGACTCGAACCTTCGGCCAACTGAGTATAAGTCAGTCGCTCTACCAACTGAGCTACACGCGCATAATTAACACATTACCAAACATAGTATAGTAAAAGCCATTTACTATCAATTACCTCTTGGAAACACATCCAAAAGTTTATCTCCGTAGTAAATATCGTGGGCGAGTGTTCCGAAGGTGTAAGGGCTTTCTTCAATATCCAGTGAGGCCCCTCCTACTTGTGGGGTTGCGTTTGGTTTTGAATGCCCGAATCCAAGGTTATAGAGTGTGGCGAGTACACCGATATTTTCTGTAATAGGGTATCCTGATTTTTGCCACTCGGCTTCTATTTGCTTTATAAAAATTGCCGCGTAGAGGTAAGAGTAGTAGCGATCTCTTTCATTGATGATTCTTTGATATCGTTCTTCTGAAATCGCTTCTGTTTTGAAATCGAGTTTGGCTTCAAACGCTTTACCAAGATAAAAAGGGGAGTTAGAATCTTTAAGATTTTTTTCAATCAGGATTGCTGTCTCTTCTTTAATGCCCATAACTCCCCATGAGAAGACGCTTTGCACACCAAGAATTTTAAGAGGAGAGAATACTTCTTTAAATAAAGCTCGTTCAGTAAAGAAGAGGCGAAGTTGTTCAACAGCTGCAACTGAAAATATTACTCGAGCTGGTATACCTGTTTCAATAGCTACTTTATTTATGGTGATTTCATCTTTTCGAAATGCCATTTCAAGTGTCTGCCATTCTTCTGTTTTAGTCCAAGAGGCGTTAGGTAGGTAGAGACTCTCTTTGTCTCCAAATAGGAATCGCTCTTGCTGGACATCAACTCCATGGTTTTTTGTTATTCCAAGTTTCACCGAGAAATATATAAAGACAAAGGAAAAACCGATAACTGCAAAGATATAGAGGAATATTTTATATACTGTGGATAGTGTTTTCTTATTCATGTTGCTACAATATAACAAAAGAGCTTCGTATTACAAATTATTCAATAATTATTATTTAATGAAAAAATATTTACTTTTATCTCTCGTACTTCTTCCAGCTATAGTGCTTGGAGCTGTCACTCCAAATGTCACCAATCTCTCTTCTTTCTCTAAAGAGCAACTCATTAAAGTGATCGAGTGTTTGACTCGGCAGGAATCAGGTATTTCTTTGTCTGGTTGTTTAGCACAAATTGGTGGACCAGTTATCACTTCTTACAATCAAACTATTGATATTAATGGCACCATTGATATTAAAGGTAAAAACTTCGGCACAAAAGTACGGGTTGAGCTCGCAAGTAGACAAGGTGAAGGCGAAGGTGCTTCTAACTACAGAAAAGCAGTTGATCTTACAGCGACGGGAGCAGGTACGATTATTACTGTCCCACTTTCAAAGTTGATTACAACTGAAAAAGACAAGACCATGTTTGTCGGTAACTACAATACAGTTCTTAACGTTACACGTCTTTCTGATGGCGTCGTAGCAAATGCAGGATATATCAGTATTACCGAAGATTTAGTTGCGGATAAAGTGGTTATAGGAGAGGGTGCGAAACTCACGAAGACTTTGGTTAATGGCAAAGAAACGTTGGTTGCTACATTTTCTGTGACTCTTAGATCAGAAAAGAAGAGTGCAACAACTATTCCAAAAGCAGATCCAGCATTTGGTGTCATTGCTTATAATCCACTTCCAAAAGCAGGAAGTCCTTTTTATGCAGTAGACGGAGCTCATGACGCGTTCTCAAAAAATACTTATGTAAAGACAGCAGGGGAAGCTGTTGACTACGGTACTTACTACATTATCCCAGAAGGTAAGTCAGCGACCTTTAGAGTGACAGCAACCTTTAATCCACTCTTAATGTTTGGAGGAAATTATGTTGCAAAAGTAAGAAGTGTTTCGTATGGAGACTCTGCTGGTAAGTGGGCAGTACAAATTCTTTCAGAAAAAACACCTAGAAACAAAACAAATGCAGTTGTAATTGTCGGAGAAAAGTCACCGTACATCGTAGGAGCTACTCCTTCAAAAGAGATTCCTACAAACTGGAATGGAGTACTTACTCTTCAGGGGGTTCGGTTCGGTAAGCAAGTGTATGCACATCTTGTAAATACTAGTTTGGTTACCGAAGGAGTACTTGTTTCTACTAAGTCTGCTACTGAACTTACTGTCGATACCACAAAGTTTTCTGTTCCTAGCGGAAACTACGAATTATTTATCAAGGATAGTATAAATGGAGAGAGTAACAGGGTTGGAGTCACGGTCAAAGGAAAAGGGACAGATATAGAGTCTTTCTCGGTAATATCTCCTGTTGCGACAGACCAATGGAAAACTGGACAAAACAATGTTGTTGAGTGGAAGTCTTTTGGAGGTGATTTTGATTTCTATTCTATTAATTTATTTAGTGATTATGTAGTCAAACAATCTCCCGGTAACTACTCAGGTCTATGTTTACCAGAAGGTTGTGACGGTATTTCTAAAGATAAAAAATCAATTGTAGTTAATTTAAGCGAGGATAGGATGAAACAGTTTGCCAAGTCCAATAATGTTAGTTTGGAAACAATGTTGCAATCATCATTTTATGTGGAGGTTCGTGCTCAAAAAAAGACAGGTCAACTCAATAGTTCTAAAACAGTAAAGGAGGTGAGGAGTGCTAATTTTAAAATAATTACTTCGACTTCTCCAGTAATTGAGACAGGAAGTTTAAATTGTCCAAGTCTTACAGGGTATGTATTTACTAAAAACTTAGCTGTCGGCTCAACTGATTCGCCAGATGTACTCGCTCTCCAGTGTTTCTTAATCTCTAAGGGGCATTTAGCGAGCACTGTAAAATCAGGATACTTTGGTGCCCTTACGAAAGCTGCTCTTGTAAAATATCAACAATCAAAAGGAGAGGAGGTTGCAACAGGATACTTCGGTCCAGTAACTCGTGCTGTAGTAAATGCTGACCTTGCTTCGACACCAACTACCACAGCTTCTTCTTTGGTTATTGAAAAATTTAGCTATAGTGCAGGTCAGGATACTGGACTGTCTGACGAAGTAAATGATGATAAAGGCGTTTATCAATTTAATTTTAAAGTAACACCCGTTGGTGGACATGCTTATATTCCTCTTACTGCAATTCGTTCTTTTGGATCTCCTACGGTATTATCAGGAGTCAATTTCTCTATTGAAAATGATAGTAATATAGTAGCTACTAGTGGTACAGTTATGGCCGTTCTCTCGCAAGTTTCGGGAGGAAACGTATCTAGTCAGTATATAAAAATTGAAGAAGGGGA
>JANMMK010000086.1:0-2527 GCA_031373235.1 bacterium
TCTTTTTTTCCTTCTTCTTTGAAGTCTGCGTCTTTTGCTTCTTTTCCTGCATCTGACTCTTGAGTGCCTTGTGGTGCTCCTTCAGTTGTTTGACCGGCTTTAGAAAGAAGTTCTCCAATCTTTGAAAGTTCAGTTGAAAGACTTTCAGTTGCTTTTTTTAGTCCTTCAAGATTGTTTGCATCTTTTTCTTTTTTGGCTTCGGTAATTTTTTCTTCAATAGAAGTTTTAAGGTCAGCTGGGACTTTTTCTGCGTTATCTTTTAGTGCTTTTTCAGCAGTGTAGATAGTTTGTTCGGCAACATTTCTAGCCTCAGCCAATTCTTTGTTTCTACTGTCTTCATCAGCGTGAAGTTCAGCCTCTTTTTGCATTTTCTGAATTTCTTCTTTTGATAGCCCTGAACTCGCTTCGATTCGAATTGATTGTTCTTTGTTTGTTGCTTTGTCTTTCGCCTTTACACTGAGTATTCCGTTAGCATCAACATCGAAAGATACTTCTACTTGAGGCATACCACGAGGTGCCGGTGGAATACCATCAAGAATAAATCTTCCAAGTGATTTATTATCTTTTGCCATTGCTCTTTCTCCTTGAACAATATGGATCTCAACTGATGTTTGGTTATCACCTGCAGTTGAAAATGTTTGAGATTTTGTTGTCGGAATAGTAGTGTTTTTTTCAATTAGTTTTGTTCCAACTCCTCCAAGTGTTTCAATACCTAAAGAGAGTGGAATCACATCGAGAAGAAGAATATCTTTTACGTCACCTCCAAGAATTCCCCCCTGTATAGCTGCTCCGATAGCCACCACTTCATCAGGATTAACTCCCATGTTTGGCTCTTTACCGAAGTAGTCTTTTACTGCTTTTTGAAGTGCAGGCATTCTTGTTTGTCCTCCTACAAGAATTACTTCGTTGATATCTCCTATTTTAAATGGAGATGCTTCCATTGCTCGTTTAGTAATGGCTAGCGCCCGCTGGATGAATTCACTTGAAAGTTCTTCAAGTTTCGCTCTGGTAATTTTGATTGCGAGATGTCTTGGGCCAGATGCGTCTGAAGTAATAAATGGAATATTTACTTCCGTCTCCACGGCTGTTGAGAGTTCTATTTTTGCTTTCTCAGATGCTTCATCAAGTCTTTGAAGTGAGAGTGCGTCACTTCTAAGATCAATACCAGATTCTTTTTTGAATTCATCTGCGAGGAAGTTAATTATTTTTTGATCAAGATCTTTTCCTCCAAGGTGAGCGTCTCCGTCGGTTGATTTTACTTCAATAACGTCATCTCCTACTTCAAGGACTGATACGTCGAATGTTCCCCCTCCGAAGTCGAACACCACTATCTTTTCGTCTTTCTTTTTATTGAATCCGTATGCAAGCGCTGCTGCGGTCGGTTCGTTGATAATTCTTTTTACATCAAGACCTGCAATCTTCCCCGCATCTTTGGTTGCTTGGCGTTGTGCGTCGTTAAAGTAGGCAGGAACTGTAATTACAGCTTCTGTTATTTTTTCTCCAATACGAGCCTCTGCGTCAGCTTTGAGTTTTTGAAGAATCATTGCCGAAACTTCTTCTGGTCGATACCATTTTTCTCCCATTTTTACTTCAATACCTCCGTTGTCCGCCTTTCTCATTTCAAAAGGAACTGATGCTTTATCTTTCTGTACCATAGATTCATCGAAGGTGTGTCCGATGAATCGTTTGATTTGGTAGACGGTGTTTTTTGGATTTGTTACCCCTTGTCTTTTTGCGAGAAGGCCTGCAAGTCGTTCTTTTGTCTTTGATTCTGCGACTATTGAAGGTGTAGTTCTCGCACCTTCAGCGTTTTCAAGAATTTTTGGACTTCCCGCTTCCATGATCGCTATTGCCGAGTTTGTTGTTCCAAGGTCAATACCTAGTATTTTACTCATATAATTTATTTAGTTAGTTGAAAAATAGTTAATAGAAAAAAGTAAACAGTTAGTAGAAATTTAAAGTAACTATTTACTAGTAACTATTTGAGGGGGCTCTAGTTTTTTGTATCGTAAGAAATGAAAAGTCTTTATAAAATGGAGTTCTTACCTTTCCTTTTGTGTAGAAAAAGTTTTGTTTTTTTGTGCTACATGTACCTATAAGAGAGAGAAGTTCTTTGTCTCCTTCGATAAGTTTTTGTAACTTGTTTTCGACTACTTTTACAAAAACAACTCGAATACCTTTTGAAAGTGAGTTGGTATTTTCTTTATTATTAGGTAAAGCAAAACCAACCAGAGTTTTTCTTTCCTCGGTTTCAACTAGAAAGACGTGTAAGTCTTCAAAGTTATTTATTTTTACTTTGTAGAGTAGTTTTTTGTTCATGTTGTTTATTCGAACACCTTTACACTTGCAGGACGAATTGGTTTGTCCTTCATGGTATATCCTTTTTGCATAACCTCAGCAACAGTGTCTTTTTTTGATTCGTCTTCTGTTTGTAGTGTGCTCACTGGATTATGTTTTGTTATATCCATTTTTTGCCCGATAGGATTTTCTTGTTTTACTCCAAAACTTTCAAGTGTTTTTTGAATTT
>JANMMK010000058.1:0-4175 GCA_031373235.1 bacterium
GAATGGTTGGTATATACCGAATACACGATGTTCCTCAACTAGAAAAAATAAATGATCTTGTTCTATTCTTGAAAGCGCTTGGACACAAACTACCTGTAAGAAACGGCAAGGTACTCTCTCGTGACATCAATATACTTCTTAAAGAAATTGAGGGTACTCCAGAAGAATCTCTTATCAAAACAGCAACTATCCGTTCCATGTCAAAAGCTATATATTCTCCAAATAACCTCGGACACTTTGGACTTGCCTTCCCCTACTACACACACTTTACTTCTCCGATCAGGCGTTACCCAGATCTCCTCGTTCACAGAATTCTTTACGACTTTTTAACAGAAAAGCCGATAGGAAAAAATCAATTTATCGCATATAAAAAAATAGCCGACAGCTCAACAGAACAAGAAATAAAAGCAGCTGAAGCAGAGCGAGCAAGTATTAAACTTAAACAAGTAGAGTATATGTCAGAGCGTATTGGTGAAGTGTTTGAAGGTACTATCTCAGGAGTTACTGAATGGGGTATTTATGTTGAAGAACAGGAAACAAGATGTGAAGGTATGGTAAAACTTAGGGATATGAAAGACGACTACTATATGCTTGATGCAAAAAACTATCGAATAGTTGGTGAAAAATCAAAAAAGAAATTTTCTTTAGGAGACAAAATAACATTTAAAGTACTCGGTGCTGACATAGAAAAAAAGGTACTTGATTATGCTCTTATAGATCAAAAATAGATCAAAAAAAATCCGCGATCGCTTGTTAAGGCAGTCACGGTGCAGAGAAGAAGATAAAAATTATTTCAGCAAAACTCGCAAACCTACTGCGAGCTCTTTTTTTTCGAGTTTGAATGACTTTCTCAATTCTTCCCCAACTTCGACACCTCCAATGACAATGACGTTAGATTTTTGACCAGCTACTTCATACTCAGCTAAGGAGCCACTTTCACCAGCAAACATATTTTCGTCTGGCCAAAACACAAAGTCTTCACCAATGGTAGAAGTTGCACTTAATAGACAGTTGAAAGATCTTCCATCAGTGATGAGTGTAACTTTGCCTTGGTCGGCTTTGTAAGTAAGTAAGATAGTACTCGGTGCTGTATTTCGACCATCTTTGTCGGGACGAAGTGACACTTCTTTCTGGGGATACACTAGGGTTGGAAAGTAAGCATTGACCGAAGTTCCCACCTTGCAAAGCGCGATGTCTCCAGGAGCGCAACCCAAATCGCACGACAAGACCGGCAAAATTGGTTCTGTTCCAGTTAGTGCGTTCTTGCACACAACGCGATACCCAAACTGCAGTTTCTCCTGACCTGAAACGACATGAGCCGCAGTCACTAGATATCCAGGGTGAGCATTTGTAAGCGCGCCACTTCCCCAGACTCTCCAATGAAACTTTTCACTTGGTCGAGCCAAGATATGGACTGGTGTTAAGTTTGGGTTAAGTGGTGGTGATGGAGTATTCATCACAATTTCAATCTGCCGTCTCGACCTCTCCTTTCCTTCATCAAGATTCAGCAAAGCAAAATAGTTTGGCGTAGAAGGCGTTTCCAACCTGGAAGTGGAAGCAAGACTGGACGGCTGTCTGAAGTACATATTATAAACGATCACTAAACTGACTGATACGAATACGATGCAGATCAGCGGAATTAATTTTTTCATGTTGGTATGTTTGTTTTGTAGGAAGATAGACTCTCCCCGCTTTGTTGGTTTGAGCTATTCTTCTATTCAAAACGCATCATGCATCAGAAAAGATTTTTTTATTGAGATTTTTATCTTTTTCGAAGAGCGAACTTAAACGATATTATTCATATTTTTCTTATTTTGTCAATAGCTCGTAAAGTTTACAGATAGGACAATTAATACCGGCACCTATATTTTTTGTTTTGATTTTTTCAAGACCACCATTTTCAATGACATACTACTTTGCCACCGCAAGCGCATCTTCGAAGCCAACAGAAAGTAATTTAGAAATCGCATCTTTACCCATTGTAATTCCGTAAAGCATTCCTGCCCTACTCATGGTTTCTCTGTTGTGAGTAATAACGATAAGTTGAGAATGTCCCGCAAGGCTTTCTACCATATCTCCGTACTTTCGAGAATTTGCTTCATCGAGTGCTGCGTCTGTTTCATCCAAAATAACAAACGGAGGAGGATTAACCTGAGAAATGGCAAATAGAAGCGCAATAGAAGTAAGAGCTCTTTCTCCTCCAGAGAGCATCATGAGTCCTTTTATTTTTTTATGCGGAAGTGCGATTTCGATATCAACACCCTCCTCGGTCTCTACAGTTTCTTTCATTTCTTCTCCACTCTCATCACTTCCCTCAAGGAGACTGTTTCTTCTTCTTTTTTCTTGTTTAACCAATTTCAAAGAAGCCCTTCCACCACCAAACATAAGCGAAAAGAAAGAACCGAAGGCGTCATTAATCTTTTCTACACCAACCTTAAATTCTTGATCGAGTTTTTCCGTTAAATCTACAATAAGATTTTTTAAATCTTCTGACGCTTTCGCAAGATCAATTAACTCCTGTTCCAAAAACTTATCCCGTTCTTCAGTTTCTTTATACTCCTTAAACACTTCTTCTCCACCAGAAATACCCATCTCTTCTAGACGAATTTTTAAACGTTCTAAATGTCTTCTTCTTTCATGCTGTCCGCTTCGCTCTTCTTCGAGAGAAATAGAAACATCATCAAAACGCACAGCCTCCAGACCTCCGATTTTTCCTATTTCACCAATATCATTTTTAAAGTTCTCTTCGTCAAATCTAAGTTGTGCTTCTTTTGCAATCACCTTATCCAAATGTGCATGAAGTTCGTTTTGCTTTGCCACAATTCGAAAGACTTCTTTCTCCGCTTCCTTTGTTTCATCTTTTACCCGCTCCATTTCTTTTCTCTTCGCCTCGTAAGAAGCAACCAACTCACCCTCAGAAGACAGAGCGTCTTTAAATTTTCCTGCGATAGTTATTTTTTTCTCCTCGAGATACGAAAGCTCTTTTTTAAGATTTTCTAAAATGGTAGAAGTAGCAGTGTGTCTATTACTAGTAATAAAAGAAGTAACGAGCTTTGCCACCTCATATAAAGTTGCACGAAGTGACTCAAGAGTATTCAAAGTTTCTCCTTTTTCAATTTCAACTTTAATTTTTCCATGAAGTGTTTCTACCTCTGAAAGTAAAATTGTTTTATTACTCTGCTCCTTTGATACAGACTCTTCTTTTTGAACAGAACGAAGAATATATGCTATTTCTCCTTCAATCCTTCCAAGTTCCCTTGAAAGTTCATCTTTATGTTTTCTCGCTTCTCCGAGACGCTCCTCAAGAACAATAATCTCAGGCGCAACTTCCTTTTCTGACTGACTTTCTGTTACCAAACGTTTTGTTTCAGTAAGCCTAACTCCAAGTGAAGCAAGCTCGGCCTGTAGTGGACCTTTTTCTTCGTGAAGCAGTCGCTTTGTGTCTAATATATGACGCTCTTCACGTTTAAAATATTCTCTTGCGAAAGTAACAAGTTCTTCTCGAATAACTTTTGATTTTTCTAATTTTTCAACCTGTTTTTTCAAAAACCGTAAATGCGGAGCAATCTCCCGCCTCAAACTTTCAACCTGCTTAATATTTTCTGCTGTTCTATCAAGCTTCCTTTCACTCTCTTCTTTTTTATATTGATATACCTTTATACCCAAGGCGTCCTCTATCATCTCTCGTCTTTCTTTTATACTTGCATGCAAAATCCTATCCGCTTCTCCTTGAGAAATAATATGATGCCCAGAAGATCCGATGTGTGCAGATGCGAGCAACTCTTGTATATCTTTGAGTCGAACCTTACTTCCATTGATTGCATACTCATTCACTCCATCTCGATACACAACTCTTTCAATAGAAACCTCATCAAAATCAATTGGAAGAATTCTTTTGTTATTATCAAAAGTTAGTTTTACCCCCGCTCTGTTGGCTTTTCCTGCATCAGTCGAACCATTAAAAATAAGATCTTCCCCCTTCTTACCTCGCATACTTTTAATAGACTGCTCACCAAGCACAAAACGAAACCCTTCTGCAATATTACTTTTCCCTGACCCATTTGGCCCTACAATACCCGTAATTTGGGAAGCAAAATCAATAGCTACTTTTTTTCCAAAAGATTTAAATCCGTTTAGTTCAAGACTTTTAAGTCGCATGGACTATATTCTACAAC
>JANMMK010000063.1:0-4320 GCA_031373235.1 bacterium
GCTGGTCTCTTTAAGTAGAATCAATCGCGTGATTGCATCATACCACCTTGACGACAAAACCAAACATAAGGTTATTTCGATAGCTTGTGCTCTTGGAGGCCTTAGACTTGCCTTGGTAACAGGAAGAGAAGTTAATTCTGGAGCTTGGGGTGCTTTCGAAATCGAGGGAAGATCTGTTTCTGTGGACATAACCTAAAATGACGCAAGAAGAATACATCCGGCAGGAAATGCATGCGCTGGATCTAGCTATCTTTGTTTTATCAGCTTCAGAAATGACTGCGGGAGAGATCTTGCCTCGTCTTAAAGAGGAAGAATTTTTGAAGCGATTTGATTCTTTCAACATTCCAAAAGAATTGTTTGAAAGGGTTGTCTGGAGGCTTGAAAATATCGCGGGTAAACATGGAGGTACTAAAGGTTGGTCTTAAAACAAGGTAGCTTAATTTGTTGCCTTGATTTTTTTATATGAGTTGCTCTTTATTTTTAAGTTCCTTTTTGACGAGGTACCAAGCAAGACCAGCTCCAAGGAAGTTAATAATTAGCACTACAAACCAGAGTGTTGTAAGTTCTGCTTTAAATACTTTTGTTGCGAAGGTAAAGAAAATAATTGGCAAAATAATTTGTCTAGAAAAAGAAAGTAGGAGTACGATTGTTGGTTTTTTGATACCTTGTAGCACAGAGCTTCCTATAAAACTTACAACATAAGCCATAAGTATAAATGCTGCGATGTGCAAATAAGAAACGCCGATCGAGATCACGTTTGGGTTTACTGAAAAAAAACTCATCAACATTTTTCCAAATATAAAAAGAAATAGCATTCCTATAGCTGTTACGTAAGCACCATATTTTAAACACAGAAAAAAAGTTTCTTTAATTCTAGAAATGTTTCCGCTCCCATTGTTTTGTCCTGTAAGTGAAAGCGCTGCGATATTCAGTCCTATAGTTGGCAGTAGTACAATTTGTTCTATTCGAATGGCTGTACCGTATGCTGCAACAGCATCAGTGCCGTATTGAGACACAAAATAAGTGATAATAAAACTTCCGATAGCAATCGTCATCATATTAAAACTTGCTGGGAGAGCCTGGGTAACAATTTCTTTCATGATAGAAAGATTAGGTTTCCAAAGATGGAGATTACTTGGAAACAACCCAACTTTTTTTAGATGGTAGAACAGTACACCTGCTTGGAGCGCTTGTATTAAAATAGTTGCAAATGCGATACCACTAATCCCCATAGGAGGTATTCCAAATCCCCCATACATAAACCAAGGGTCAAGAAGTATGTTTAAAATGAATCCTCCAACAAGTAAATTTCGAAAAATTTTAGTATCACCAACGGCACTTAGGTAACTGTTTAGTGTATTGGTAAGGACAAAAAATATTGTGCCGATAAAAATAATATTCGTATAAGTTAGTGCGTAGTCGAGGTATGAACCTGTAGCTCCCATTGCTTCAAAAATATTTCTACTAAACACAAGGGCAAGACAAGAGAGTGCTACGGACACTATTATTCCAAGGAGGTTTCCTTGGATATAATAGTGATCAACTTTATCTTTTTCTTTTTTTCCTAAAGCGTTCGCTATGAGTGTTGTTATAGCAGTTCCAATACCACTTGAAAGTGCCAAGATGATAAAAAAAACTGGAAATGATGCAGAAAGGGCTGCAAGGGCGGAAGTACCAAGTTTTCCAGCGTAGTATGCATCTACAACATTAAACATAGTATTAAAGAAAAAACCTATTGAGGCAGGTATAGCAATATTTTTGATTAGTATACTGATCGGTGCTTCGGTTAGACTATGTTTTTCTGTCATAATTGTGAATGAGTATAGCACAAGTGGTAAGAGCTATTTCAAATGTTTTTTGTTTTTTAGAAATAGTTTATACTATACATATGCAAGCAAAACAAAGTAACCATGAGTACATAGGAATAGCAGTCGCTCTTATAGTTGCGGCGGGTTTTTTTGTATTTCCTCAGGTGATTAGTTTTTTTCAAACAGAGCAAAATAAAATTATAAATCAAAAAGAGTTAGAAAATACAAATATGAATCCAGTAGAAAAGAGTACGCAAGTCAAAGGTTCTGGTTTAGAGGCGAAGAAAGGTGATACGGTTGTAGTTCATTACACTGGACGACTTCAAAATGGAACTATCTTTGACAGTTCACTTAAAAGAAAGCAGCCTTTTCCAGTAAAACTTGGGGCACATCAGGTTATTGCTGGTTGGGAAGAGGGTTTAGTTGGTGTTTTGAAAGGGGAAAAACTCACTCTAACAATTCCACCAGAAAAAGCTTATGGAGAAGCAGGTTACCCAGGAGTGATTCCACCAAATTCAACATTGATATTTGATATAGAAATTATTGAAGTAATTGCAGAGTAGTTTCATGGGTCCAATACAATTTACTTTTACGAAGCCTGACAAGAATTCTTCTGCTCGATTAGGCTTACTCAAAACTCCTCACGGAGATATACAAACACCAGCGTTTGCAGTTGTTGGTACTAAAGCAACCGTGAAAGGATTGACCCCAGAAGTTTTAAAAGAAACAGGTGCACAGGTTTTTCTTGCAAATACTTACCATCTCTACTTACAGCCGGGGCATGACATCATAAAATCTTCTGGTGGTTTACATAAATTTGTAAAATGGGACGGTCCAATGATTACTGACTCAGGAGGATTCCAAGTGTTTTCTCTTGGTGCTGCGTATGGCAAGGGTATTAGTAAATTCGCTAAAGGGGAAGAACTTTTACTGCCCGAATCAAAAGAAGAAGTTGTCATGCAGATTGCAACAATAGATCCAAGTGGCGTTACCTTTAAGTCCCACATAGACGGTAGTACTCACTATTTTACTCCAGAAAAATCTATTGAAATTCAACATGCACTTGGCGCGGATATTATATTTGCCTTTGACGAGTGTACTTCGCCGCACGAGTCACTTCATTATCAAAAAGAAGCACTTGAACGAACTCATCGCTGGGCAAAACAATGTTTGAAGTATCATCAGTCAAAAGAAGAAAGTAAGAAGCAGGCATTGTTTGCAGTTGTCCAAGGTGGAAGGGACGAAACTCTTCGTAAAGAAAGTGCTGAATTTTTAGGTTCTTTAGATTTTGACGGGTATGGTATCGGAGGATCCTTTGGTAAGGAAGATATCGGTACTTCGGTAAAGTGGGTAAATGAAATATTGCCAAAAGAAAAACCTCGACATTTACTGGGTATTGGAGAACCGGATGATATTCTTTCTGGTGTTGAACATGGTTGCGATCTTTTTGATTGCGTTATTCCAACACGCCTCGGAAGAACCGGTTCACTTTTTACTCTTGATGGAAAGATAAATATTTTTAATACAGTATTTCAAAATGATTCTAGTCCGATTGATTCTACTTGTGATTGTTATACTTGTAAAAATTTTTGTAGAAGTTACTTGGCGCACTTGTTTCGAGCGAAAGAGATGCTCTGTGGTGTACTTGCGAGCACGCACAATGTTCGCTTTATCAATAAGTTATTTGAAGATATAAGGTTACATCTAAAAGAAGGGACTTTCGGAGAGTTTAAGTACAATTTTATTGCTCGGTTTTACAAAAAATAAAAATATCATGAGTATAGATGAAAAAACAGTTTTACTTGCTATTCAACAAGCCATGCTTGGTGAGATTGGTCCAAATTTGAGGGCGGTTATTTTGAAGTATCACGGTTCTACTCTGGAGTTTGAGTGTTACTTTGACGGTGAAATATCTAACGAGGACAGTGAGTCTATGTCATGTGTGGAAACTGAACTTATCGCATTCCTTCCAGAAAATATTTTGGTCAGACACACAGTCCACCGACTCGATGCGCCAAGTCAGATTCCTAAAAAAGCTGTATGGGTTTATTATCGAAGAGAGATTAATTGACTTTATCACCAGTTCTAATTTCTTTAAAAATACTTAGCATTATAGTAACAAATTCTCGTGGTCGTGAGAATTTGTTACTACGAGGTTTTTTGAAGTAAAGATGTTTTTTGAATAAGACAGTGTTTTCTGCTATATTTAGGCCTATATTTATGTCTCAAAATAAATTCATCTTACATCAGAAGTTTACTCCTGCAGGAGACCAGCCTAAAGCCATTGAGGCACTTCTTCAGGGTTTGCAAAAAGGTGAAAAACACCAAACTCTTCTTGGGGTAACTGGAAGTGGAAAGACATTTACTATTGCAAATGTTATTGCTGAAGTTAATAAACCGACTCTTGTTATTGCACACAATAAAACACTCGCGGCGCAACTTGCCTCAGAGTACAGGGAGTTTTTCCCAGAAAATGCAGTCCACTATTTTGTTTCTTATTACGATTATTATC
>JANMMK010000099.1:0-2972 GCA_031373235.1 bacterium
TTCCAGAGGCTCGCATGTTGGTCAACTGTTTTCCTTTTGTTGGGTTGATGTCTAAGTCTTCTCCTTTAGATGTGTTTCCAACTACTTGTCCAATGTACACTTCTGTTCCTGGACCGATGTAGAGCACTCCTCTTTGTTGAAGGTTATCAAGTGCAAAGGCAAGTGCTTTTCCGGCTTCCATAGAAACCATACTTCCTGCTTCGCGCTTTTCGATAACTCCAGCATATTCTTTAAATCCAATAAATCTTGAACAAAGAATTCCTTCTCCTTTGGTGTCAATAACAAATTGGTTTCTGTATCCAAGAAGACCTCGTGTCGGGATTTCAAATACAATTCGAACTTGTGACCCGTCTTGTTTCATGTTTGTCATGATACCTTTTCTTTTTCCGATTTTTTCGATAATTGCACCACTGAAAGTATCCGGTGTGTCGATGGTGAGTTCTTCAAATGGCTCTACTTTGACACCGTTTTCTTCTTTGACGATTACTTGTGGTTGAGATACTGAAAGTTCAAAACCTTCTCGTCTCATGTTTTCGAGTAAGATTGCAATGTGGAGTTCTCCTCTGCCGTATACTTTGAATCGTTCTGCTGAAGTGAAGTCTACTTTAAGCCCAATGTTTACCTCAAGTTCTTTTTCGAGTCGGTCTCTGATTTGTCTTGTAGTAACAAATTTTCCTTCTTTACCTGCAAAAGGTGAGTCGTTTACAAAGAATTCAAGAGCGATTGTTGGTTCGTCAACAGAAATAGCTGGAAGTGGTTCAATGCTTTCATCTGCAACCACACTGTCTCCGATATAAATATCAGGAATTCCTGCGATCATAATGATGTCTCCAGAGTATGCTTCTTTTACTTCTTTCTTTTGGATACCTTCAAATGTATAAAGTTTTGTTAGTCGTCCTGTCTTTGCTTCTCCATTTGGTTTTTTGACAGTGACAGTTGCACCGTCTTTGATTGTTCCTTGATACACTCGGCAAACTGCCATTCTTCCAAGGAAGTTGTCATATGCGAGGTTGAAAGGTTGTGATCGAAGTGGAGCAGAGTCATCTGCGTTTGCAGGAAGAACGTGTTTGAGCACTGTATCAAGAAGTGGGTCGAGATTTGTTGCTGTGTCTTCTAGGTTTATTTTCGCTACTCCTTCTCGTCCAATAGCATAGACAATCGGGAAGTTTAGCTGGTCGTCATTTGCTCCAAGGTCGATGAAAAGTTCAAGCACTTCGTCGTGTACTCTCTTTGGATCAGCTGCTGGCTTGTCGATTTTGTTTATAACAACGATAGGTTTTAGGCCAAGTTCCAGAGATTTTTTAAGCACGAATCTAGTTTGGGGCATTGGACCTTCTTGTGCGTCTACAATAAGCAGTACACAGTCAATTGATCTAAGCACTCGTTCTACTTCACTACCGAAATCCGCGTGGCCCGGTGTATCTACGATGTTGATTTTTGTGTCTTTGTAGAAGATTGAGGTGTTTTTGGCGTAGATGGTAATACCTCTCTCAAGTTCGAGCGCGTTCGAGTCCATTGAGACTTCTTCTTTTACGGCACCTGTTTGTTTCATGATGGCATCAGTAAGAGTGGTCTTTCCGTGGTCCACGTGGGCGATAATTGCAATGTTTCGAATTTCCATAGTGTTTTAAGTGAGGTTTGTATAAAAATAAAATGCGCTTTACTTGCGCCCTTCAATTAAACAATAAATAGTCTTAAAAAGCAATATTTTACAAGACAAAATGGCAAAAATCGTTTATACTGTACCTCTATGCAAAAATTGAAAAAAATCATTTCATCTAAAAAAACTATACTATTAGGCCTTTTTCTTCTTATTTTGGTGACTATTTTTGTGAGAGGGAAAAGCGAGGTTGTTAATACAGAGGTTGTCACGAGGGGGGAGTTGGTAAAAACTATTGGTGTAACAGGTAAGGTGGTTGCTACAGAGTCTGCCGATCTTTCTTTCGATACAGGAGGAGTGGTCTCATTTGTAAACAAGAAAGTTGGCGACAGCGTTCGAAAAGGTGAGGTTGTTGCTTCTTTGAACACTTTAGAGGTAAGAGCTTCAAGAGAACGAGCTTACGCAGAGTATCTTGCAGAACAAGCTGAACTCAAAAAACTTCAAACTGGTGGAAGTGACGACACTGATGTCACGAGTGCTAGGCGAGATGTGGTGAATAGTATTATTGAAGCTTACACTGGAGCAGATGATGCAATTCGATCAAAAGTAGATCAGTATTTTGATAACCCTCGAACACTTGGTCCTGAAATAAAATATACCTTTGATCAATACTCAAGAACAAAAAATGTTATCAACGAAAAGAGATATGAGGTTGAGAAAGTGCTAACTGTCTGGGAAGAGTTAGTTGACGGTCTTTCGGTTGAGTCTTATAAATCATCTGATTTAAGCAATGTAAGAAATTACTTATCGACGGTGAAAGATTTTCTTAATACACTTTCTTTTGCGGTTAACTCTTTTGAAAAGAGTGATGTGCTATCTCAGACTACTATCGACAAATACAAGAGTGACCTTTCAACAGCACGGAATACTATTAATACAATTAGTAGTGAAATTATCAGTGCAGAGGCGAAGCTTCGAGGTTCTGTTTCTGATATTCCTGTTGCAGAGGCGAAAGTAAGAGCGGCATATGCAGATGTCTCTTTGTACGATGCGCAACTTTCAAAATCACAGATTGTTGCTCCGTTTGACGGAGTGGTGTCACTTCAAGATGCGAAAGTAGGCGAGTCCGTTTCTGCACATACAAGAGTGGCTTCTGTTATTAGTAATACTTATAAGGTTGAAAGCTTTGTTCCTGAAATCAGTATTTCGGATATTATTTTAGAGAATAAATCTTTTGTGGTTTTGGATGCTTATAAAGATGTTTCTTTTGATGCTAAAGTCAGTCATATAGATCCTGCGGAAACAGAGAAAGACGGGGTTTCTAATTACAAAATAGAATTAGAATTTGTAACTCCTGATACGCGAATTAAAC
>JANMMK010000111.1:0-3834 GCA_031373235.1 bacterium
AAGAACCGATTTTTAAAATCGGTTCTTTTTGTATTTAGCGCAAGTGACGGGGCTCGAACCCGCAACCTCTCCCTTGCACTGATCCAATATTTTCATACTGGCGTGGACTATATCTTTACCATAAACTTTCGTTCTTAGGTACTCTGGTATCTAGTCTCTACGGCGCTCCCCTTTCTATAAAGGGGTTCCCTCGGTATTCGCATATCATTTGCATGACTTAGCCTCCACCGATATCCCAAAGAGTTTCAATCCGCCATTTCGACGGAAAGCTGCAACATTCTACAGGGGAGTGCTCTAACCAATTGAGCTACACCTGCGTAAAGGTAAAATACCTTATCCCCTACTATATAAGGGACAAAGTGAATTATACATAATTTTAGAAATTTTCAAAGAAAATCTCCTTCTTCTAACGATTTGTGTCGAGGGTGGGGATCTAAGCTTACAGCTTCAGTACATCTTTTGGCTAAAATTTCGTTTTACTCAATTTTAGACTCAAAAGGTTTTCGACCCCACCCAAACAAGCCATACCCATGGCTTGTTCTCCCCAAAAATGCTTTTTGTGTCGAGAGTGGGGATCGAACCCACGACCCCAGGCTTATGAGTCCTGTGCTCTACCGACTGAGCTATCTCGACATACACTTACACTATATTACACAAAAATTAATATTTATGAAGTTTTTTTATAATACACTTATTGCACCGAGTATTCTAGTTCTTAAATTGACTCCTTTTCTTACCTTTAATCTAAGTACTCCGTAGTAAGTCTCAGCATTCTTATAGACCTTTTTGGACACTACATTAATAAAACTAGTTTTAGTAAAATATTCTAATTGGACATTTAAATACTTAGTCCAAAAATGCATAATCTTTGTATGTCTATCTTGATGTATTTTGTTGATACTAAGTCGAAAAACAAAATCCCCATCTTTTACCCCATAAACTTTTTTAAACCACAAAATCATTAACTTAATCATCTTTGGATCACTATTAGTAAAACCTACCTCCGTATTACCATTCTTATACCCTTCTCCCCAATAAAGCCCTAAACCTAGAATAAACAAATCTCTCTTCGACAAACTCCCGACATCCCGCGCACCAATCTTTTTATATATATTCTCTCTTTTTATTCTTTCTCTCCTCAGTCCTTCCGTATATAAAAGACTTCCTTTTTTTGCAGATTTTTTTTGTTGTATAAAAAGGTCTTCAAGTTGCCCTGGTGAAAGCAAAATATTCCTACACCAAAAACTAACTGTACTTTTACTTACAGAAAGTGTACGCGAAATAGAACTGATACTCAGACCTTGTTCTTTTCTTAATTTTTGTGCTTTTTCTTTTAAAACTACATTTGCCATATAATTGGAATGACTCTTACAGGTATAATTACATATAGTATAACATACTATTGTGTTGCGTAACAAAAGTAACTATGTATAATGTTGTTATAGCGGGATGGAGGAGTAGTACCTCGTCAGGCTCAAATTGGGCTCATCTAGCAGCAATGCTTTATGGAACATCTGTCAAAGTCGGTGAAGCCCTCTCTTTGTGAAAAAGAAAGGTAATACCGAGCCAAGCTCTTACTATATTTATATATAAGAGAAGGTGTAGAGACTAGACGGCAGATCCGCCAAGTGCGGAAAGGTATAGTCCAGACCACAAAACAAATTTGTGCGATGAAAATCGTAGTGGTATGCATAACCTGAAGGCCTGCGTGCAATTCGCAGTCCCGCAACAAGAAAACATTTTACTAACAAACAGAGTTCTGCTTAAGCAGGAACTTTTTTAGCCATAAGCGAATTGCACGGATTTTTGCGCCATTGGTCCGAGCAAAAATCCGCCGGTTTTAAAAGTTGTAACGAAGTATATCGAGCTCTTCGAGATTCGAGAAAAATTTTAAAACAATTCGCAGTCCCACCTCAAGGGTACTAATTGTTTTCTAATTCGTTTTACTCACAAGAAAACAATGACGCGTAACAAGAGTTAGTAAAAAATGCCGAGCCCAAAGGGCTCGGCATTTTTCTTAATTTTTTTTAAATAAAATAAAATTCCTCGAAAACTTCTTTATAGAAAGAAACTGCTTTTTCTGCTTCCCCTTTTGACAAGTGATACTCTGAACCTCCATGAGCTATGTTATTTCTAATTTTGTGTCCACTCCATGCACTTTGTATTGTTTTAAAATCACTCTCCTCAACTTGCTTTAACTTGTCTGCAATAGACTCTCCTTTATAACCCATCTTAGAAAGCATTTCTGAAAGAATAATATCTGCTTCAATAATAGCCAATCTCCAATCCGCCTCACTACTCGACTCCATTCTTTTAAGCACCGTGTTCCATCTAGAATTTGAATGAGCGCCACCTCCGCCATGATTAGTCTTCACACCATGCCCTCCTTCAATATCTGCATGTACACCATGCGATGAACCATGGACAACGTCGTGACCTCCTGAAGTATGTCCTTCTGTATGGTGACCTCCATGACCATGATCGTCATGTCCGTGCCCGTGATGCATCAACTCCCCTAACTTAAAATTAAAGTAAATAATACCCAAAAAGAAAACTAAAGAAAAAAATACGGAAAAAATTTGAAACTTATTAAATATACTTGAGAAAAAATCAGTAGCACTTGGCAGTGTAGAAAAATCTATTCCGAGTGCTTTCAGAAAAAAACTAATTACTGATATAACAGTCAAAAAAAACAATACCCAAAAAAGCATATCAATTCCGGATGGGCCGGGAGGTGCTGGAGGAGCTTTTGGTTTAGGTGCATCAGCCATATAGTATTAGTATAACAAACTAATTATTATTCTGCCCTCTCAAAATCTTTTCCTATTTCAAACAAAGACTCATCTTGAAGGTACGCTCCTACCAACTGAATTCCAAGTGGCAATGGTTTTTCACTTTTGGTAAATCCTGAAGGAATAGAAATTCCAGGGCAGCCAATAAGGTTCGCGGTGACAGTAAAAATATCCGCGAGATACATTTCGATTGGATTATTTGTTTTCTCCCCTATTTTAAATGCAGGAGTAGGAGCAGTTGGGGTAAGTACCGCATCTACTATTTCAAATGCCTTTTCAAAATCTCGCTTAATAAGTTCTTTTACTCGATTTGCCTTTCCATAGTATGCGTCATAGTATCCAGCAGAAAGCACGTAAGTACCAAGTAGAACTCTTCTTCTGACTTCTTTTCCGAGTAGTTCACCACGGGTTTTCATATAGTCTTCAAGCAAATCTTTTCCTTCAATTTTTGAACCAAACTTTACTCCATCAAACCGAGCCATGTTCGAAGAAACTTCTGCTGGCATAAGCACATAGTACACAGGAAGAGAGTAAGAAATATTTGGTAAATCAACTTCCACAATCTCATACCCCGCTCTTTTAAATCGTTCAACTGACTCAAAAAAGTTATCTTTTACTTCTTTTGCAATACCATCCATTTCAAGAAGCTTTGGCACGATACCAATTTTTTTCTTAAGAGAATTCTGAGTCCCTCCCTTAACACTCGTGCTGTCATTATTATCAAAACCAGCGATAACCATATCAACAATCTCTGCATCAGAAACATTGGAAGCAAATGGACCTATTTGATCCAAAGAAGAACCCATCGCCATAACTCCAAAGCGTGACACTCTTCCGTACGAAGGCTTAAAACCAACAGCTCCACAAAAGCTCGCAGGTTGTCTGATAGATCCTCCAGTATCACTTCCTAAAGCAACGAGTGCCATTTTGCCTCCAACAGATGCGGCTGACCCCCCACTCGAACCTCCTGCCACTCGCTCTCTGTCATAAGGATTTTTGGTCACTCCATAAGCTGAATTTTCAGTAGAACCTCCCATAGCAA